>NZ_LIYL01000001.1:0-54429 GCF_001278875.1 Lysinibacillus sp. FJAT-14222
ATCCTATTGAAATTGTAAAGAACCAAACAAGCTCAATGATTAAGCCGATTTATATTGGTGCGAAGTTTGAGTTAATACGTTATACTAGAAAAAATCAATAATTTTACAAGAAAGAAATGAGGAAAAAAATTGAGATTAAGAAATAAGCCTTGGGCGGAGGAAATGATTACAAATCATCCAGAGGTTATTGTTCCAAATCCTGAAGACTTTAAAGGAAATTGGCAGGCTGTTTTCGGAAATGACAACCCACTGCATATTGAAGTAGGCACTGGGAAAGGACAATTTGTCACTGGTATGGCCTTACAAAATCCTGATATAAATTATATTGGCATCGAGCTTTATGACAGTGTAATTGTTTGTGCATTAGAAAAAATTTTAGAGGCTAAATCTCCAGCGAATTTACGATTATTAAAAGTAAATGGCGCAGATTTATATAAATATTTTGGGAAAAATGATGTAGAGCGTGTGTATCTGAATTTCTCAGATCCTTGGCCGAAAACGCGCCATGCTAAGCGACGTTTAATGCACGGGGATTTTTTGAAATTATATGAGTCGATTTTAGTGGATGATGGGGAAATCCATTTTAAAACGGACAACCGTGGTTTGTTTGAGTATTCATTAATTAGTATGTCTGAATATGGTATGTTACTTAAGTATGTATCACTCGACCTACATGCGAATATGCCTGAGGATAATGTTATGACTGAATATGAGCAGAAATTTTCTGCTAAAGGGCAGCCGATTTATCGTCTAGAATCGCAATTTTTTACTAAATAGGGGGAGTATGGATGGATCAGTTACAGTTTCACAAAATGTCATTATCATGGCTAAACGGGGGTGTCACTTGCCTTGATGGCGGTGCTATGTTTGGCGTTGTACCAAAACCACTATGGTCACGCAAATATCCGGTAAACGAAAAAAATCAAATCGAGTTACCGACAGAGCCTATTTTAATTCAATATGAAGGCAAAAACTATATTGTTGATACGGGCGTAGGCTTTAATAAATTAAATGAAAAACAGCTTCGTAACTTTGGTGTTACTGAAGAGTCAACATTAGCGGCTAGCTTACAGGAGCTAGGATTAACTACAGCTGATATTGATGTAGTATTAATGACGCATTTACATTTTGACCATGCTGGAGGTTTGACGCAATGGGAGGATGATGTACTTGTACCAACATTCCCGAATGCAAAAATCTTTGTAACGAAAATCGAGTGGGACGAAATGCGTGAGCCAAATATTCGCTCCAAAAATACGTATTGGAAAGAAAACTGGGAGCCAGTTCAACATTTAATAGAAACCTATGAGGGTACGTTAGAGGTAGCACCTGGTATTGAAATGATTCATACTGGTGGTCATAGTGATGGACATGCCGTTATAAAATTAACACAAAATGGCGAGGTATTATTGCATATGGCAGATATTATGCCGACACATGCCCATCAAAATCCATTATGGGTTTTAGCGTATGACGATTATCCAATGACGAGTGTCTTTGCGAAGGAACGTATTATGAAAGAAGCGCTTGCGAACGGTTACGGTTTTATCTTCTACCATGATGCCTATTACCGCATGATTAAATGGGATGAAACAGGTAAAGAAGTTGTAGATAAATTAGAACGCAGCAGACAAGCTGTTATTACATTCTAATTAATAGAACGTGTGAACCTTATGTGTTCGCACGTTTTTTTTATTGCAGTGTAGAAAAGTATTGAGTCAATGAAATTAAGGTAGGAAAATATAGTTTTATTATTGGCTGGTAAAAGGAATTTTATTGATATTTTGATGATATATTCCCATTTTAACTGATTGTAGCGTAGGGCTACTCGACTCCCGCCTGCAGGAAAGCGAGTGGCCAGTAGCGGAAATCAGAGCCTTTTTAATTAGAGTAGATAAAAATGGTTAATCAACAAGTTTGGTAATTAAATAAAGTATGGCTCTTTGGCAAAACTACGTTATGGTTTGTAGCCTAGTTCCCCATTTTTTTTTGACACTTTTTTCGTGAACATTTTGGAAAATATGATACACTAAAAGCTATACTAAAACACAAAAGAGAGTTGAAATTACATGGCAACTGAGCAACCATTTTTACCAGTATTACTAGGATCAGATATGAATGCATATGGTATGGCACGTGCATTTTATGAGGCATATGGTATTAAACCACTTGTATTAGGACGTTCACATTTAACGGCAACGCAAGACAGTCATATCATAAATTTCGAAGAGATTGATCGCTTAAATGAACAGGATGTATTTGCACCTGCACTTGCAAAGGTCGCAAAAAAATATTCTGATAAAAAACTACTATTGTTAGCTTGTGGAGATGATTATGCAAAGCTTATTATCAAAAATAAGCCAGCATTGCAGGAGCATTTTACAGTACCATACATTGATGAATCACTTATGGATGAAATTTTATTAAAAGAAAATTTCTACAAAATGTGTGATAAGTACGATTTTAAATATCCAGGTACAACGACTGTAACAGCAGACAATTACGAAAACTTTACACCACCATTTGATTACCCAATTATTTTAAAGGCATCTAACTCGGTGGAATACTGGGCATGTAAATTCCCAGGTAAGAAAAAAGTATTCGTTGCACATGATGAAGCGGAAAAAACAGCTATTTTAAAAGCAATCTACAGCTCAACTTATCAGGATACAATGATTATTCAAGAATTCATCCCAGGTGATGATTCGTATATGCGTGTATTAAATGCATATGTCGGGAAAGACGGCAAAGTGAAGCTAATGTGTCTAGGAAACCCAATCTTAGAAGAGCATTCACCTGAAGGTATTGGTAGTTATGCAGCAATCGTTACAACATACGATAAAGAAATAATGGATCAAGTACGCTTCTTCTTAGAGGATATCGGTTATACAGGTTTTGCTAACTTTGATATGAAATACGATATGCGCGACAAACAGTATAAGCTGTTTGAGATTAATTTACGTAATGGTCGCTCAAGCTACTATGTAACAGCAAGTGGTCATAATTTAATGAAATATGTAGCTGATGACCATATGTTAAATATTGAACAGGAAGTAACTTATGTTCAGGACAAGCATTTATGGATGATCATTCCTAAGGGTGTATTATTCAAATATGCATCAAATGAAAAACTTAAGCTAGAAGCGAAAAAATTAATTCGTGAAGGGAAATATACAAACTCTCTTTACTATAATCAAGATATGAATGCAAAACGTTGGGTGAAGCTAACGTTAAATAATTTAAATTATTATCGAAAATATAAAAAGTACTTTAACAATAAAGGATTGTCTGAGTAAAACAAAGAAGCCATCTCAAATAACTGAGATGGTTTTTTTCATAGAATCGGAAAACAAAATGATTAAGGAGAAATTTGTAAAATGTTGTACTTTTTTAAATGAGGGTGATTTCCGTTCCAGGCTACTCGCTTTCCTGTGGGCGAGCGTCGAGCCGCTTCCTCCGCTTACGCTCCGTGCAGGGTCTCGCCTGTCTCGCTTTCCCACGGGAGTCGAGTAGCCTTCCACTCCAATCAGCAGTAGCGTATAAATTTATTCATTTCAAAAGTGAACGATATAGCTACTCACTATAATTGAACAGAATAGATTAATAACAGTGACTCAATAATAAATATATTATTATTGTAGTTATTTAAATAAGTATTTGTTATTATCGCTACATTATCATTGAGCTTTCGCACAGATAAAACATTGTTGCTGTCGCTGCGCTTTCGCACAGAAAACATTGTTGCTGTCGCTGCGCTTTCGCACAGATAAAACATTGTTGCTGTCGCTGCGCTTTCGCTACAGAAAACATTTGTTGCTACCGCTGCGCTTTCGCACAAAAAATCTGCTAAAGTTTTGTTTAATCTCTATAAACTATAGTAAGATGCCAGAAGATACACTCTATGTTAAGTGGTTGATTGGAGTGGAGACTGGGCGACTCCTTGGGGACTAGCGATATAGAGGAACGAAGGCTAAAAGCATCACGTCCTGTGATAACGCCTTCGTGACCAACATCGTGTTGGCCCGAGACCCTGGAGCGAGCAAATAGGGGAACGAAGGCTAAGAGCATCACATCCTGTGATAACGCCTTCGTGACCAACATCATGTTGGCCCAAGCGGCTCATCGGACGCCCCCAGGAAAGCGCCCAGTCGGAACGGAAATCAACCTCTCGTTTTGTTGAAAAACCACACTTTAATTTGCTGGACATAAAAGTTAAATTTTTCTATAACAAGAAAGAAGCCATCTCAAATAGCTGAGATGGCTTCTTTGATAAGGTTCTATAATTTAAGTTCACGTATTACTGAGTAAAGTTATACTTCTGTGAGCTCTACTACAACACCTGAGCGGGCGTCTGCGGCAAATTCAAATGTTTGCATTTCACCCTCATGCATACGAGAGATACCTCCACGGTATACTGGAATAGTCATAATGCCATTTGTAAAATTGTCTGTTTTCATAAAAATCCATGAACCGTCAATCGGAGAATCCTTTTTAAATTCCTTTTTTATGTTTTCAAGTACTTGTCCTGCAGGTACATACGGAGAAACCTTTTCACTTGCTTCTTTAACAATGACTGCGGCAGCTAGGCCAGTTGCAACACCAATTAAAAAATCACGTAATTTCATGCCTTTTTCCTCCTTTTTCTATAGCTTCATTTTAACATAGCATACGGAGTGAATGCACGTTCACACTTTAGCACTTTTTAGGAAATGTATCAATATTTCGAATACAGAAATCAATTTCGCCTTGGCGTAATTGTGGCTGTCGCTTCGCTTTCGCACAGATAAACAATGTGTTGGGATTTTGAATTGTGCCCGCACAATTCATTCCCTTCAAAATCCGTGATATCCGTCGGAGGCTTTATCTTCATTCAGTAGGTGTTTGGACACCCACTGAAAAGGAACCACATCCGAATTCATCTCGCCACCTTCAGAGGTGGGAGTCTTCTGCTGAATGAAGATAAATATGATACAATGGGCAGGAAGAATATTCTACTTCGTGGGGAGAGAGTCATCATGAATGAGGAAACATTGCAATTATTTAAAACACTAACAGAATTACCAGGCGCGCCAGGTAATGAACACGCAGTGCGTGCGTTCATGCGTTCTGAGTTGGAAAAGTACTCGGATGAGATCGTTCAGGATAATTTAGGGGGTATTTTCGGTGTGAAGCGTAGTGATGTTGCTGATGCACCAAAAGTTTTGGTTGCTGGTCATATGGATGAAGTGGCATTCATGGTTACTTCAATTACCGATAACGGGATGATCCGCTTTCAAACATTAGGTGGCTGGTGGAATCAGGTTATGCTAGCACAACGCGTTGAAATATTTACTAAAAGTGGTGCGATTCCTGGCGTAATTGCATCAATACCACCACATTTACTAACAGATGCTGAACGTTCTAAACCGATGGATATTAAAAATATGCTAATAGATGTTGGGGCAGACAATAAAGAAGATGCTATTGCACTTGGCGTTCGCCCAGGTCAATCAATTATCCCTGTCTGCCCATTCACACCAATGGCCAATCCGAAAAAAATTATGGCAAAAGCTTGGGATAACCGCTATGGCTGTGGATTGGCAATTGAATTGATGAAAGAAGTAAAGGATGAAAAACTTGCCTCGCATTTATATTCAGGTGCGAATGTAATGGAAGAGGTTGGTCTACGTGGTGCTCAAGTGTCCGCGAATATGATTAAACCAGATTTATTCTTTGCTCTAGATGCTTCACCTGCAAATGATATGTCAGGAGAAAAAAATCAGTTTGGTCAGCTTGGAAAAGGTGCCTTATTACGTATTTTAGACCGCACAATGGTCACGCATCGAGGCATGCGAGAGTTCATCTTAGATACAGCTGAAACAAATCATATACCTTACCAATATTTTGTGTCACAAGGTGGAACTGATGCAGGGCGTGTGCACACAGCAAATGACGGTGTACCTAGTGCGGTAATTGGTGTTTGCTCACGCTATATTCATACGTCTGCGTCAATTATTCATATTGATGATTATGCAGCAGCAAAAGCCTTAATTGTAGAACTAGTGAAAAAAGCAGATCGTTCGACATTAGCGACGATTCACGCTAATGTGTAAAGTATGACATCCGCTGAAAGAAGTTAAAAGGTGCCTTTAGGGGCATCTTTTTCTATGCGAAGAAGGAGGGATTTGAAAAATGAACATAGCTATTGGGACAACAAACAAAGCAAAAACAGAGGCAGTTGAAGTTATAGTTAGAAAATATTTTGACGAACCAAATTTTACCTATGTCAAAGCTACTTCACAAGTATCTGAACAACCGATGACTCATGAGGAAACACTAAAGGGAGCAATAAACCGTTCAAAAAATGCAATGAATGAGACGGGTGCGCAATTATCGTTTGGTTTAGAAGGCGGAGTGACTGAAATGGATGGTGTTATGTACGTTTGTAATTGGGGAGCACTTACAGTATCAAATGGCACAACCTTTACAGCTGCGGGTGCACAAATTATATTACCAGAAGAAATTGCCCAGGAAATAAGAGCCGGGAAGGAACTTGGGCCTGTAATGGAGCAATATACACAACTTCGAGATATTCGACAAGGTGCGGGAGCTGTAGGTATTTTTACGCAAGGGTTAGTAAGTCGTCAGATGATGTTTGAGCATATTGTCTCGCTTCTTGTTGGTCAATATTTATTTACATTAGCACATGAGTAGTGTCTGTAGATTAGTGATAATGGAACAGGGAAGTTGCAACTTTACATAAATTTTTTTAAAATAGAAAAAAAGTTAGCAATGAAAGGAAGAAAAACATGTCTTATACATCGCTAAGAGCTGTAGGCTTAATGCTTCTACTTTTGGTACTTACTGGCTGTAATCAATCTGTTGATGAACAAATTAAAAATGGGCTTCAAATATCGAAAACTGATTTTGCAGAAAAGCCAGAGGAGCATACAGATAGTGTTGGGGATGTAGAATTATACTTACCTTCAAACTTTAAAGTTGACGACAGTTCAGATGCATATAATATATTAGTAACTAAAGGAAAAGAGAGTTATATTCTTTTTATCAATGATCGCGAGGATACAGATAGTAAACTCTATTACAATTTATTAAAAGATGATAGTTCAAAAAACATAATCGAAGAAAATACTTATGAAAAGGATGGTGTTTTCGGCTTTACAGCTGTTTCAAAAACCGATAATGAAGATGAATTTGAGCTTATTGTAAATAGTGGTGGCGTAAAAATGACGACCATTTCTCAGGCCAAACATATTGAAGATAATTTACATGAGATGACGAAAATCGTTCATTCGGTTAAGATTAAATAATTGGATAGTTTTGAACAGAACGGTTCACAAACATGTGAGCCGTTTTCTCTTCATTCAGCATAAATTGATTTTGAAGAAAGGATGTGAACTAGGTGAAACAAATTAAATCAGAACAACTTGTATCCCTATTAAAACAACAATTAAATGAGGAAAAGTTTGATTTTGAATTTGACAAAAAGCACGATAAATTACGTCTAAACCATAAAAAAATTGGAAAAGGGATGGAGCTTTCTCTGCCAGGCATTTTAGCCAAATATAATGACAAGCAAGGGGCTGCAATCGATGAAGTCATTTATACAATCGAGCAAACCTTTAATGCAATGGAGCAAGAGATGGAACAAGGATTCCAAGCTATTTCGCAAATTTATCCAGTTATTCGCGCAACATCCTACCCCCAAGCCTCAAAGGAGGGGCATGTATTCGTCACTACTGAACATACCGCTGAAACACGTATTTTTTATGCGCTTGATTTAGGAAAAACCTATCGTTTTATTGATGAATCTATGTTAGAGACACTACAATTAACTGTAGAGCAAATTCGTGAAATGGCTCGATTTTCAGTTAAGCAACTACCAACTGTATATAAGAAAGATGAAGTTGCGGGGAATATTTTCTATTTTGTCAATGCTAATGATGGTTACGATGCAAGTCGCATTTTAAATGAAAGCTTTTTGAAAGACATGCAGACGAAAATTGAAGGCGATATGACATTATCTGTGCCACATCAGGATGTATTAATAGTAGGTGATATTCGTAATGAAACAGGGTATGATGTATTAGCGCAGATGACGATGCATTTCTTCGCTGTTGGTATCGTGCCGATTACGTCATTATCTTTTATTTATGAAGATGGGGAGCTAGAACCGATCTTTATATTAGCAAAAAACAGAGTTAAAAAGGAGCAAGAGAAACAATGAATGTATTTTACAACAAAGAGTATGTAGGAGATGTATTGTTAGTACAATTAGCAACAGAATCAATCGTGAAAACAGAGGTAGAACGTGCAGGCGATATCGCTATTTTAAAGGAAGCACAGACAGGAGAAATTAAAGCATTTAATTTATTTAATGCTAGCAGCTATATTCAAACTGATGCAAAAGGTCTAGTTGAAGTTACTCCAGAATTAGCAGCTCAGCTAGAGGCAGCTATTGCAAAAAATGGTGCTGAAATTAGCCTTGATGTAGATTTTTCTCCAAAATTTGTAGTGGGCTATGTTGAAACAAAGGACAAGCATCCAAATGCTGATAAACTAAGCATTTGTTCTGTAAACGTAGGTGAGGAGACATTACAAATTGTATGTGGCGCACCAAATGTGGAAGCAGGTCAAAAGGTTGTCGTGGCGAAAATTGGTGCTGTAATGCCTTCTGGAATGCTTATTAAAGCAGGGAATTTGCGAGGTGTTGAATCATACGGTATGTTATGTTCAGCACGTGAATTAGCAATACCAAATGCACCTTCTGAAAAAGGAATTTTAGTTTTACCGGAAGATGCGGTAATTGGTAGTGCGTTTGAAACGCCGACTAGATAATATCTAATATGTATTCTTAAAATCGTTATGTTACTAATATGCTAGTAACATAACGATTTTTTTGTCTAGAATGAGCCTCTAAATGCAAGTTTCTATCACATTTTTATGGTATGCTTTTTGTTATAGACATTGAATTAGTTAATGCTATAAAAGAAGTGTAAGAGAAATGAGTGAAATAATGTGAATTGGTTTAAAAAACAAATGAGTAAATTTATAAATAAAGATGACAATGAATACGAATATGAAGAATTTTATGAAGACTATGAAGAAGAACGTTCTGAGCAGCTTCATTCATTTAAAGAAGCGCCTGTATCAAAGCAAAAAACTTTTCGTTTTCCATTAATCGAGGATGAAGAGTTTTCAGCTGCACCATCAACAACACCATCAAAGGAAGCATTCAATCAAATGGAGGATGCTCGTTACGGACAAATTGAAGATTTATCGCTGCCGAAGCATTTAAATAATCATATTGTGGATTCGAGTGTTTATGATATTGAGGTTTCAGGCATTCGAGAACTACTAGCAAATCGTACGAAACGAACTGGTAGAACGACGGTTAAACGCAGTCAGCCTGAACAGGAGAATCGTTCAAAAGCAAGTCTAGTTTTTCGAGATGCACAAAATGAGCCACCGACGACTCCTACAGAAACTAATTATTCAACAGAACAAACAGTTGAAGATAGTTTGCCTGCTAATCGCAAGCGTTTTGTACCAAGTGATGTTCCGTCACCAGTCTATGGTTTTGCTAAGGCGAGCCCAATTGAGCAATTATTAGAGAAACGGAAGGAAGAGCACGACAAGAAAGAGTCAGAAATACCTACAGCGTCTATGTCTTTAAAAGAAGCGACAACAAATGGAGCTATTGAAAATATACTAGAAGAAAAAGAGCCTATTAGCACAGTTCAGAAAGATGAACCTGAACAACTTGATATGCCTGAAATCCCTGAAATAATTGAAGCACCGGAACCGATTACTTTTGATGAAAAATTAGCTGACGAAACGAGCCATCCTAGTGATGTAACGAATACAGAATTACTTGTACCGCAAACAACCTCTTTTGCCGTAGAATTTGAAGACCAAGTGAAAGCGGCCGTTCAGCATGAGCTAGGTGTTGAACAACTTTCAGCTGATCAATCAGAAATTCATGTAAAAGAAGTAGTTGTTGAACAGGTACAAATAGAGAATTCTACCATCCATATTGGTGAAGTTACAGTAGTTCAGCCGTCGACGAACGAAGATGATGAACAAGAACAATCTGTAGAAGACGTGACAAAGCAAGAAAAAAGCGGTATTCCTTTTAATGTATTAATGTTAAAAACAGATAAAGAGAAATGGAGAGTCCAACAGCAATTTAAAAATATAAAGCCAACTCCAGCACTTGTTGAAGAAGCCGAAGAGGAGCAAGAGCCTTCTTCTGAGCTTATTAACTTGGAGGTAGAACATCAAATAGCACCAACCAATAAAGAAGAAATTCAACATTTTATACCTTTAGAGAATGGTGAGTTAGAGTTAGACGATAAAACAGCACCGCAATCGACGAAAGAAAACGAGGTTTCTATTCAAAATTCTGCACCAATCAATGCTGCAACAGAGAGTGTATCAGTCATTACAATGTCACCAGTTGCAACAATGTCTAGCGTTTCGACATTAGAAAAAACAGTAATAGATATTGAGAGCTATGACGAAATTTCAGCAACTACCGAAATGAAAGCAGAATCAACTACTGAAAATGAGCTTACTACAGAAAATGTAGTCATTCCAGAGGAGGATTCTATTGACGCAGGAGAATATCAAGAGCCACCTTCCTTATCAGCTGAAACACTAACGGAAAATCAAGTGATGGAAAATCCTCAAAAGCCCGTTCATGTGTATCAAAAGCCAGATGATGAGTTTTTAGAGCTGCCTGAGGAAAAAACACAAGATACTGTGTGGATGGAGCAACAGGGAGATACGTTGGTTGAAGCTTTATCCTATTTCCAGGTCTCAGCTCAAATAGAATCCATTATGCAAGGACCTGCCGTGACACAATTTGAAATAACAGTAAGTCATGGTACGAAGGTTAGTAAAATCCGCAATCTAGCAGATGATTTGAAGCTTGCATTGGCAGCGAAAGATATCCGCATCCAAGCTCCGATTCCTGGGAAGAGCTCAATTGGCATTGAGATACCGAATCGTGTATCTCGCGCTGTTCGATTATCGGAAGTGACAAATAGTGCTTCTTTCCTCGAGTCAGATTCACCGTTGGAAGCAGCATTGGGTCTGGATTTAACAGGGAAGCCTGTAACCATTGATTTACGAAAAATGCCACATGGCTTAATTGCCGGAGCTACAGGTTCCGGTAAATCAGTTTGTATCAATTCAATTTTGGTTAGTTTATTATATAAAGCTGCACCGCATGAATTAAAGCTGATGCTTATTGATCCTAAAATGGTAGAATTAGCACCGTTTAATCATATTCCGCATTTAGTTAGCCCAGTCATCACTGATGTTAAGGCTGCTACAGCTGCACTGAAATGGGCAGTGGAGGAAATGGAGCGTCGTTATCAACTATTTGCTCATGCTGGTGCACGTGATATTACACGTTATAATGCAATTGCGGATAAAAATAATGAACATAGCTTAAAATTACCGTATATGCTAATTGTCATTGATGAATTGGCAGATTTAATGATGATGTCTCCGGCAGATGTAGAGGAAGCGATTTGTCGTATTGCTCAAAAGGCACGTGCTTGTGGTATCCATTTAATTGTTGCGACTCAAAGACCGTCTGTTGACGTTATAACAGGGCTTATTAAATCAAATATTCCTACACGTGTTGCCTTTGCGGTATCTTCACAAATCGATTCGCGTACTATTTTAGATGGGCAAGGAGCAGAAAGATTACTTGGACGAGGCGATATGTTATATTTAGGTAATGGTATGTCTGCTCCTGTGCGTTTGCAGGGAACATTTGTGACAGATGATGAAATTGAAGCGATTATTGAGCATGTTCGTGAGCAAGGAGAGCCTGATTATATATTCGACCAAGAGGAACTTTTAAAGAAAACGGAGGTTTCTGCTGAGCAGGATGATCTGTTTGAGGATGTATGCCGATTTGTGTATGAACAGGGAGGAGCATCTACTTCCTTGATTCAGCGAAAATACCATATTGGCTATAATCGTGCTGCTCGTTTAATCGATATGTTAGAATCTCATGGCTTTGTGTCGGAGGCAAGAGGCAGTAAACCACGAGAAAGTTACATTACCGAAGAAGATTTAATTGCTATGTTTGAATAAGAATTGCATTGTTTTCGTATGGATTATCTAATTTGCGTCAAAATTAGTATTTTTAGAAAAGTTACACATTTATCCTTGTGCATAAATAGTGCTATAATAGACAAGATGTGTTGATTAGTACGTATTTTTTAGCACTTGTAAAGGTATTAATACCTAATAATTAGTGAAAAAATATGGTACACCTAATAGATGATAGAAGGGATATTGAATTCCCGGGGGGTTTAATTAATGACAGTTTTTCATTTCACAGGCATTAAAGGTTCTGGCATGAGTCCACTTGCACAAATCTTATTTGATGCTGGTGAACAAGTACAGGGCTCAGATATTGATAAATATTTCTTCACGGAACAGCCGTTACGTGATCGTAATATTCCAATTTTTACATTTAATGCAGATAATATTAAAGAAGGTATGACAGTTATTGCAGGGAACGCATTTCCTGATGATCATCCTGAATTAGAGCGTGCTCGCCAAATCGGTGTAGAAGTTATTCGCTACCATAAATTTTTAGGTGAATATATCGGTAATTATACGTCGATTGCTATTACTGGTGCACATGGTAAAACATCTACGACAGGCTTAATGGCTCATGTTGTTGGAGGTTATAAACCAACCTCATATTTAATCGGTGATGGAACGGGAGCTGGGCATGAGGATGCTAACTTCTTTGTAATGGAAGCATGTGAATACCGTCGACACTTTTTAGCTTACAATCCCGATTACGCTATAATGACTAATATTGATTTTGATCATCCTGATTACTTTGCAAATATAGAGGATGTTTATTCAGCCTTTCAATCATTAGCACTACAGGTTAAAAAAGCAATTATTGCTTGCGGTGATGATGAACATTTGCAACGTATTCAAGCGAAGGTACCTGTTGTTTATTATGGATTTGGAGCTGAAAATGATTTTGAGGCTCGTAATGTTGAAAAAACAACAAAGGGTACAAAATTTGATGTATTTGTCCGCAATGAATTTTATAGTACATTCTTTATCCCATTGTTTGGAGATCATGCGGTATTAAATACTTTAGCTGTTATTACACTTTGCCAATATGAAGGTATTTCACCAGATATCGTTCAAGAACGTTTAAACACATACAAAGGTGTAAAAAGACGTTTTACAGAAACGAATATTGGAAATAATGTATTAATAGATGACTATGCACACCATCCAACTGAAATACGTGCAACGATTCAATCAGCGAGACAAAAATTTCCAGATCGTGAGCTAGTAGCTATTTTCCAACCACATACATTTACACGTACACAAGCTTTTTTACAGGATTTTGCAGATAGTCTAAGTCTTGCAGATACAGCATACTTATGTGATATATTTGGTTCTGCGAGAGAAACACAAGGCGCACTTTCCATTCATGATTTAGCGTCTTTGATTGAAGGCAGTGCAGTGATTACCACTGAAGGAATTGAAGTGTTAACAAAGCATGAGGACGCAGTATTTTTATTTATGGGCGCTGGCGATGTTCATAAATTCCAAGATGCTTTTGAAGACGTGCTAAAAAACAACGAAACAGCTTAATCCGCAAGGAATAAGCTGTTTTTTCTCAAAATGAGAAGGAATTCAGTTTTTTTTGTCGAAGATAGGGAAAGTAATAGTAAAGAGAATTTGACTTGCAGGAGGTCTAGTTATGGAAGTTATTTTGTATATTGCAGCAATCATTGCAGCAATTGGTTTTTTAATTTTATGTGTGAGCGTCGGAATGACATTATTTTCGCTCAAATCAATTCTTAACAGCTTAGCTGGAACATTATCAGGTATTGAGGGACAAATGGAAGGTATTACACGCGAAACGACTTCCTTACTATCCAAAACAAATAGCTTGGCAGAGGATATTCAAGAAAAATCTGAACAGTTAAATTCCGTTGTTCATGCAGTCAAAGGAATTGGTGACTCTGTGAACGGTTTAAATACGTCTGTACAGCAAATTACCTCTTCGATCTCAAATAGTGTGGAACAAAATGAAGAAAAAATAGCACAAGTTGTTCAGTGGAGCAATGTCGCAATAGGCATAGCAGATAAGTGGAAAAAGCGTAAAATAATCGATCAGGCACATGAAGTGGTTCAAGAAGATGTATACCCTTTTGAATCAGAGCAATCGGAAAAACCGAGAAGAAAATGGGGCCGTAAAAAGTGATTATTATTCGGTAGGCATTGAATGTCAGCTGAATAAAAATAAAGTCTTAGGCATAAGTTGAAGATGCATCTGCTAAAGTAGATGGACAACCAGTCTAGGCAAATTAGATTATAATATGGGGAGGAATTGTTGCATGACAACTCAAAAACCAAATTTTAATGAAGTGAAGGAACAACAGCTTGAAAGTTCATTGCCACAGCTTTATCATCCGCAAGATTCGATTTATGAAGAGGAGCGTGTGAACATGAAGGATTTTGTTATTGGCGCATTAGTTGGGGGGATAGTAGGTGCAGCTACAGGCTTATTATTAGCTCCAAAATCAGGAAAAGATTTACGTAGCGATGTAGCAGTACAAGCTGTTAACTTAAAAGATAAGAGTGCGGATTTCTCGACAACTGCAAAAGATAAAACGGTTCAATTATCTAAACAAATTCAAGAGCAATCTACACAATTAGTAGAGAAAGTAAAAATATTAAAATCAGCAAAAGCACCAACTGTTTTTGACGATGGTACTGTTTCTTTTGAGGGTGAAGAGCCACTAGAGGAGTTCATTCCTAGTGAAGAACCTAAAGCAGAGGATGCTAGTGAAAAAAAGGAACAAGCTGAAGAAAAAAGTGAAGAAGTTCGCGCTTAAGCATAATATATAAAAGGGATACGATACATCTGACAACGATGTATCGTATCCCTTTTTTTATTGTTAAGGAAACTATGGGTTTTTTGCCTGTGGATAAACTAGAGCAAAGTCGTCGTCTAGGCTAAAACGCTACATCCTCGAGGTCGCTTCGATCCCTCGGGCAAAAGTGGTGGAGCGTTTACTTTTGCTTCGGGCTCTCCAGCGCTTGTCGGATGTAAACGAGCGCTTTAGCGCATTTGTTCAGATATAGGCGCTTCTTTTAGTAAAATTTCTAATTTATCTCCGCCGAAGATTTCCATATCAAAGCTTGCTGGTTGATCATTTCGTAAAATCGTAAAATTACCTTTAAATGTAGTAGGTAGTTGCCAATTGGAGAAGCGGAACACATCTTGGTATATCCAACGACTCCGGTCTTTTTCTTTAAATGAAATTGTTGCTCCATTTGGAACGGTTGAAAGAGGTGATACTACCACTTGATTAACGAGTACTTCATTCGCCATCTTCTTTAGCTCTAACACCTCGCTTTGAAAATGTATAATGATTTTATCCTCAAGTAAAACATTCATTTGGTCAGCAATCCGTTGAACCGTAGGGAATGCTTGTTGTTGAAATGAAATAACATCACCATCGTGTACAGCATATGACATTTTAGATAGTTTATCATTAATCATTAAATGGGCTGAAAACTCAGGTAGATAAAGTGGCTTTCCGTCCACTTGAATATAAAATGACTCAAATTGTTTTAATAACTCCCAATTATTTGTGAGCTTAAATACATCCTCGACTGTTTCAGCTATTTCAAACATGATAACATCTCGATCATTTAATGCACTATCGAGTGATGCAGGAGAACCATTAACAGTTATTTGTGGTTCAATCACATATTTTGTATGCTGAATTGCAACTGTTTTAATGGCAGCATCATCTACAATGTCTCTCACTGTAGCATTAGCTGGCTGACCGTCTTGGCCTTCAATTAACTGGATGGCATCGCCTGTTTTAATCATCGTTTTTGTGGATGCCTGATGACCATTCACTAAAATTTCCGCCGGTTGACCGTGACCACCAGGGATGAAAATATCTTGTCCATTGACACTTACTGATAAACCATGTCCTGGTTTTCCATATAATTGCTTTGCCCGAATATTGGCAGCTAAAAATGCATCGGCAACGGTCATTTCCTTTAGTTCAAAAAGGCGAACTACTTGTTCATTGACAGTTAGACTCATATATTGAATAGGCATCTTTTTTGCTGCAATGGCAATACCGATTGGGGTCACCAATTCAGGGGATGCTTTAATATGATCTTCCTTCGTTAAGTTTTGAATGGCGTCTATCCCTCGAACGGCAATACGATTGGCAGGTAAATCAAGTACTAGTCCAAGTTCAGATGTAAGGTTTGGTGTTAAGCTACCTCCACCAACAAGCATTACTGCCTTAGGAGCTGTACGATTATTAAGACGTAAAATTTCTTCCCCAATGGCTTTTGCAAGTTGCTTGACTGCAGGATCAATTGCTTGAAGAACTTCTTCTTTCGGATAATATTGATCAAAGCCTAAAATATCTTGAATTAAAATTTCTGCCTCTGTTTGTAGTTGACGCTTCGCTTGTTCGGCAACTGGGAAGTCGAGTAAGTAGTGGTCACTTAAAGCCTCTGTTATTTCATCGCCGGCTGTTGGCACCATACCATAGGCGACAACAGTACTTTTATCGGTAATCGCTATATCAGATGTACCAGCACCAATATCAACAAGTGCCACATTTAAACGACGCATTGTTGGGGGAATAAGCACATTAATAGCTGCAATAGGTTCTAATGTTAGTGCATCCATTTCTAAATCCGCACGTTTTAGTGCAGCAATAAGTGATTCTACGACAACTCGTGGTAGGAACGTAGCAATGACTTCAATTTGTGCCTCATCACCTTGCTGATCAAGTAAGCTACCAATTTCTTCTCCGTCTAAACGGTAATATAGAACTGAATAACCAACACAGTAGTAGTGGCTTATTTTGGCATCGTCTTTATGTTGTAGGAGCTGTTGCTGTGCCTGTTGAACAGCTTGTAGCTCTAAACGACTTATATCCTCTTCTGTAAAGATTGGTCGATTACGTATATTGATCGTCACGCTTGCTTGTTCTGTTTTCAATGAGCGGCCGGCCGCAGCGACACTTACTTTTGTTAAAGGACCATGCTTCTCTTCAAGTTCATGTTTTATTTCATTGATTAAATCTGCCACGTACATGACATTATGTATTTGACCATCCACCATGGCACGTTCTTTATGCTCTTTTACTAAGATATCTTCCACGTGAAAGTGTTCATTATCTTCTGCTAAAATAATGCCTACTACAGAACGTGTACCGATATCAAGTGCAAATAATTTTGAACTCAATGTAATCGCTTCCTTTCCCATAACAACTTAAAAAAATTTAGCGAGTTGAAGCGCTAAATTAAAAATGCGTGACATTCTGTACAACATTGATTATAATATTGCTAATATCTAAAAATGTAACATACATTTCAGAGTTCTGAAAGTGTCTGTCATGGGGAGAGGAGCAAGAAAGCATGAGCCAAAACAATTTAGAAAGCTTACGTAGTCAAATAGACGACTTAAACTTAGAAATTCTTCGTCTAATTAACGAACGTGCAGCTGTAGTTGATGAAATCGGTAAGATTAAAGAAAAACAAGGTGTGAATCGTTATGATCCATTACGTGAACGTCACATGCTTGATCTTATCAAAGAGCACAATCAAGGTCCGTTAAACCAAATGACGGTTGATTATATATTTAAACAAATCTTTAAAACAGCTTTAAAACAACTAGAGGCGGACAAAAAGAAAGAGTTACTTGTATCTCGTAAGAAGAAATCAGAAGATACTGTCATTAATATAAATGGTGAGCTAATTGGCCAAGGAAAACCATCCTTCGTATTTGGACCTTGTGCTGTAGAATCATACGAGCAAGTAGCAGCAGTAGCAGCATCTATTAAAGCAAAAGGTGAAAAGTTAATTCGTGGCGGTGCTTATAAACCACGTACTTCTCCATATGACTTCCAAGGTCTTGGATTAGAAGGTCTTAAAATTTTAAAGCGTGTGTCAGAGGAATTCGGTTTAGGCGTTATTACGGAAATTGTTACACCAGGTCATTTAGAGGAAGCATTAGATTATATCGATGTCATCCAAATTGGTGCACGTAATATGCAAAACTTCGAATTATTAAAAGCAGCGGGTGCTACAAACAAACCTGTACTTTTAAAACGAGGCTTAGCAGCGACAATTGATGAATTCATTCATGCAGCAGAATACATTATGTCTAAAGGAAATGAGAACATCATTCTTTGTGAGCGTGGTATCCGTACTTACGAAAAAGCAACTCGTAACACATTAGATATTTCTGCTGTACCAATTTTAAAACAAGAAACGCATTTACCAGTATTTGTAGACGTTACACATTCAACAGGTCGTCGTGATTTACTATTACCATGTGCTAAGGCGGCAATTGCTATTGGAGCTGATGGCGTAATGGCAGAGGTGCATCCAGATCCATCTGTAGCACTTTCTGATTCACAACAACAAATGGATATTCCGACATTTGATGCTTTCTACGAAACACTACAAAATTTCATGAAGAACCATGAAATCCGTGCTTAATTGTTTTGATACACCGCTTGCTTAATCGGCAGGCGGTGTTTACTATATAGTGACAAAATAATGTCTAGAATAATACTATTTGTACTTGGTTTTTTTTCGTATACATACTACTTCTTGAAAAGAATATGAAAATTATCGTATGATAAGGCTATAAAAGGAAAAAAGGGAGGCACGTACATGACTGTTACAATTTATGATGTTGCAAGAGAAGCAAATGTTTCTATGGCAACGGTCTCTCGTGTAGTCAATGGCAATCAAAACGTAAAACCGGCAACACGAAAAAAAGTATTAGAAGTAATTGAACGATTAGAATATCGTCCAAACGCAGTAGCGCGAGGATTAGCAAGTAAGAAAACAACAACAGTTGGCGTGATTATCCCAGATATTGCAAACAATGTTTATGCGGAGCTGGCGCGTGGTGTAGAGGATATTGCAACAATGTATCGTTACAATATTATTTTAGCCAACTCAGATCAACATGAAGACAAAGAGCTACAGTTACTGGATACAATGCTGGGAAAACAGGTTGACGGTATTGTCATGATGAGTGATGAAGTGACTGAAAAAATGCAACAAACTATGGATCATTCACCTGTACCAATTGTACTTGCAGGTTCAGTAGATGAATCACAAACAATCGCGACTGTTAATATTGATTATTTCCAAGCAGCTTATGAGGCGATTACATTACTCATTCAAAATGGACATAAGCGAATCGCATTCGTAACAGGTCCGCTTACTTATACTATTAATGGAAAATTCAAACTTGAGGCTTATAAAAAAGCATTACAAGACGCAGGTTTACCTATAGATGAATCTCTAATCGCAGCAGAGGAATCGAGCTATGATATGGGCTTAGAGGCGTGGGAAACATTATCCTCACTTGAAAATCCTCCGACAGCTTATTTTGCAGGCAGTGATGAATTAGCAATTGGACTGATTCATGGTGCGCAGGATGCGGGCAAAGATGTGCCTGAGGATATCGAGGTTATCAGCTTTGAAAATTCAAAGTTAGCGCGTATGGTTCGTCCACAGCTAACAAGTGTCGCGCTACCGTTATACGATATCGGAGCTGTAGCAATGCGCTTGTTGACAAAATTAATGAACAAAGAGCCTGTTGAGGACGAAGCGGTTATATTACCTCATCGTATTGAACACCGCCAATCTGTCAAAAGTAAATAATAGAACTTAACACGTAAATCTCGTTGAGGATTTACGTGTTTTTTTATGTCAATCAGTAGAAAGACAAAAGTGAAGATAGAACACCAAGAGTGACGGATAAAATGTCTAAAGAACAAATAAAAAAGCCCCACGAAAATCGTGAGGCGTAAAATTAAGCGCGCTTTTCATTGCGAATAATATGTAGCGCTTTGGCTAGCATTTGCGTATTTTTTTCTTCGATTTCAGCTTTCCGTGGGATTGGCTCATACAAAGGATTTGGATCCTCCCAAGTTGGAATAAAAGGCACTGGTGCTTCAGGCTGCCAGCGATCTAACCATGCTTGAGGGAGAGGTCCTGTTGGTAATTGCTGATCCGTCATTTCAAGCCATAGCATAGACCATGCGCGAGGCACAACACGCCAAATATCGTAGCCTCCACCACCAACAGCAATCCATTTCCCCCCGCAATATTCATGAGCTAATTTATGCGCAAGCTTTGGAATTTCTCTATAAATATTCATTGTTCCATATAAATGTGTTAATGGATCGAAATAATGTGCATCTGCGCCGTTTTGAGTTAGCACAACATCTGGCTTGAAAAATTCAAAGACTTCTCGCATAGACTTTTCATATATTTCTAGGAAACTCTCATCTTCTGTAAAAGCATCAATGGGAAAATTAAAAGAAGTGCCATAGCCTTGTCCATTTCCGCGTTCTGTGATATTACCAGTTCCAGGGAAAAGATAGCGCCCTGTTTCATGAATAGATAATGTACAAACATCTGGGTCTTCATAAAAACTCCATTGTACACCATCTCCATGATGAGCATCGGTATCCACGTAAAGTACACGAGCATTGTATTTTTCCTGCAAATAGCGAATGGCTACTGTACTATCGTTGTAAATACAAAAGCCTGATGCACGGCCACGAAAGCCATGATGTAGCCCTCCACCTAGATTAAGGGCGTGCTCGACTTTTCCTTCCATAACATAATCGACAGCTGTCAGCGTTCCACCGACAAGCTGTGCACTTGCCTCATGCATATTTTCAAAAATGGGTGTATCTTCGGTGCCTATGCCGTAGCTTTCACATTGTGCCTCTGAAAGCTCACCATGCCCTGCTCTTTTAACGATATCAATATATTTTGGATCATGTGCAAGTAAAAGCTCCTCTTCTGTTGCGACACGAGCCGGAACAATATCCAAATCATCAAGAGCTTCAATATTTTTTAACAAATCCATTGTAAGCGTCAAGCGTTTATGATTGAAAGGATGGGTATCTGAAAATTTATATCCGAGTTGCTCTGGTGAGTAAACAAATACTGCTTTTTTCATTGTAATGAAACACCTGGTAAATTGGGCCATAATACATCAAAGCCTTCTTTTCGAAGATCTTTAATCATAGCTAATGGATTCAGTGTTTTTACTCGGACGCTTAAAATTTTATTTTGGGTATTTTCAGAGTCAGGATAAACTAAGACGCTTTGAACATTTGCATGATGTTTATTGAAAACTTTTGTGATTTCAAATAATATTCCTGGCGTATCGGATACACGGATTTCAATTTTAGAGCCAGGTTCAGTAGCACCGGTTAACTCTATATATGTATAGAGTAAATCTGTGGTAGTGACAATTCCAACTAATTTCCCTCCAGAGACAATTGGCAAACAGCCTACTTTGGATTCGTAAAAAGTAAGAGCTACTTCTTCTACAAAATCAAGTGGATGACCGACAAGTGGATTTTTAACCATAATTTCTTCCACTTTAGCATTAAAAACTGGAGAATTAGGTTCATCTCGTAACGAGGAAGGCAAAGCCTCTTTAATATCTCGTTCAGTGATAACCCCAAGAACATGACGCTCCTCATCTATAACTGGCAAATGACGTACTTTTTTCTCACGCATTAACTTTAGCGCTTCAAACACTGTATTTGTCGGAGCTAGTGTGTAGGGCTCTTCATTCATAATTTCTTCTACGATCATATACTCATCCCCTTTGTGTTGGCTTTAATACATGAAACGATTTCTAAAACGAAGTCTATCAAATCTTTCTATTGTCTCAGGGGGCACGCGTTTTCCTTCACGTGCCATCAGGCAGTTAGCAGGATGTGATGTAATTTCAGGATCATCCGTAGCAAAATATTCGAAGTCAGCGGAGCTCATCATTTTCTCCATCATTTTGCGATAATCCCAAACATTTAAACCAGTCCCTTTTAAGTCCCAATGCCAATAATATTCAGTAGTGATAACAAGATAGTCCTCCATTTCATCCCCCATAAAAGACACAGCTAGTAGTGCTTTACCAGCACCTGTACCTCGATATTCTGGAATGACTTCAATGGCGCCTAGCTCAATCATGTTATCAATTCGGTCCTCCGCCCATCGTTCGAGTGGATCAGGATATAGATAGGTGACGTAGCCTACAATAATGTTTTCTTTTCGAATAATAATAATTCGTCCTTCGGGAAGTCCTGCAATTTCTATAATGGCTTGCTGCTGTTGCTTTGGAGGTCTAAAAGCAACCAAGCCTTCGTGGAATGAATATGTAGCTAATTTTTCTGGAGGAACAGGTCCTTCCACATACACAGTACCATGCTTAGTTTCCTTTGTGACAGAAAAAAAAGTTTTTTTATGTTCCATAATTACACCACCTGCGTTTAATAATTCCATTATAGCTGATTTCCTGCGGAAAAACGCTATCTTTTGCAAAATATACCTGTGTTTTTAGAAAAATAAAAATATTAAGACATTCTTGGTGAATTCGTGTAAAATATATTTATATTGCATCTGTTATTTAACAGGAGAATGTAGTGTGAATAAGCATTCACTAATTCTATACTACTTAAACTGTTGTATAACAATTGCTACATAACGTAGTTGTCTTTGGAGAAGGTGGCGAATTTTGATGGGGGAAAATAATGAAATTTCGATTTGAAATTTGCTTACTAATGAACTAAGGCGATAGTAAAGAAAGGGGTAGTTTCATGGGGATGAAAATGATGGAGAAGTTGAATGCTTTACCAGGGCGGTACAGTTTGCCTAATTATGAGGAATCTGCAGCAACACATGATTGGGCAGAGACAGAAAAGGACTTTAGTTGGTATGAAACAGGTCGTGTGAATATGGCGTATGAGGCAATTGATCGTCATGCTGAAACGCATCGGAAAAACAAAGTTGCACTTTATTTTAATGATGGTAAGCGTAAAGAGGCTTATTCTTTCAATGAAATGAAAAAGCTGACAAATAAAGCTGCAAATGTTTTTAAGACAGCAACAAATTTAGAAAAAGGTGATCGTTTATTTATTTTCATGCCACGTTCACCTGAGCTTTATTTTTCATTATTAGGCGCATTGAAAATGGGCGTTATTGTAGGTCCATTATTCGAGGCATTTATGGAAGGTGCTGTTTATGACAGACTTGCAGATAGTGAGGCTAAAGTATTAGTGACAACACCAGAGTTACTTGAACGTGTACCTTTAGAAAAGCTACCACATTTGCAGCACGTCTTTTTAGTAGGAACTGATATTGAGGAAACAACACAAATTTTAGATTTTAATAGACGCTTGAAAGAAGCATCTTCTCGATTTGACATTGAATGGGTGGACAGAGAGGATGGTATGATTCTTCATTATACTTCTGGATCAACTGGAGCACCAAAGGGTGTATTGCATGTTCATAATGCAATGCTTCAACAATATCAATCAACGCAATGGGTACTAGATTTACGTGAAGATGATATTTACTGGTGTACGGCTGATCCAGGGTGGGTAACAGGCACAGCATATGGCATTTTTGGACCATGGTTAAATGGTGTCACAATGCTAATTATTGGCGGGAGATTCTCTCCACAAGCTTGGTACCAAGCAATTGAGGATTATAGTGTAACAGTTTGGTATAGTGCACCAACCGCTTTTAGAATGTTAATGGGTGCTGGTAGTGGTATGCTTGCGAATTATGATCTATCTTCGTTACGTCACATTTTATCTGTTGGTGAGCCGTTAAATCCAGAGGTAATTCGTTGGGGTATTGATGAGCTAGGTCACCGTATTCATGATACATGGTGGATGACAGAAACTGGTGCACATATGATTTGTAACTATCCTTCTATGGATATTAAGCCAGGATCCATGGGAAAACCATTACCAGGTATCCATGCGACGATTGTTGATGATGCTGGTAATGAAGTACCACCTTTTACAATGGGAAATCTAGCAATTCGACGTGGTTGGCCAGCAATGATGCGTCAAATTTGGGGCAATCCAGAACGTTATGAATCCTATTTCTTAAAAGGTGAGTGGTATGTGTCTGGGGACTCTGCCTATATGGATGATGAAGGTTACTTCTGGTTCCAAGGACGTGTAGATGATGTTATTATGACAGCTGGTGAGCGGGTAGGTCCTTTTGAGGTAGAAAGTAAGCTACTAGAGCATCCTGATATTGTCGAGGCAGGAGTAATTGGAAAGCCAGATCCTGTACGAGGTGAAATTATTAAAGCCTTTGTATCCTTACGTGAGGGTGTAGAACCTTCAGATGTATTGATTGAGGATATTCGTAATTTTGTTAAGAAGGGCTTGTCAGCACATGCAGCACCACGTGAAATTGAATTTAAGGATAAGCTACCAAAAACGCGCAGTGGTAAGATTATGCGTCGTGTGTTAAAGGCGTGGGAGTTAAATTTACCAACTGGCGATTTATCGACGATGGAAGACTAAGTCTCAAATAAAGTTTTAATATTGGATATTAATATTTTACACGTTCAGTGCATAAATAGAAGGCGGAAATTCATTCGATAAGTGAATGAGTTTCCGCCTTCTTTTAACTTATTTCGGAGGTGAGTGCATTGAAAGTAGGAATTGTTGGTGCAACGGGGTATGGTTGGTTAGAGCTTATTCGATTTTTACATAATCATAAAGCGGTGAAGCGGATTGATTTATTCACATCCTCAGAAGAAGGTGTTATTTTTTCTTTTAAGTTTGGTCATCTCGTTCATATTGCCGATACACCTTTACAAAAAATTGATTATGGGGCTCTAGAGAAACTTGATGTTGTTTTTACGAGTAGGCCTTCAGAGTGACAAGTGAGCTATTACCTCCATTGGTAGGGAAAGGTCCTAAATTGATAGATTTATCTGGCGACTTCCGTTTACAAGATCCCGCGAGCTATGAAGCGCAGGCGGCAGCTTTTTTAAATTCCATTGCCCTCGATAATGATTGTAGTAAATCATGTAACTCTTAATTTCTTTCTTTACTTCTTCTAACGTTTCACATGCTCTAATAGTTGTTTCATCTTTAAAATGCCCAAAGAATGATTCTTGTGGCGCATTATCCCAACAGTTTCCTCGACGTGACATGGACTGTCCTAAGACCATTTTCTTCACTAAGGTTCGGAATTTTGGATTCGTATAGTGAAAAATTTGATCCGAATGGATAAAGTCTCTTCCCTTAAATGGCGATGCTTCTTCAATTTATGTAACGTGTTGAGCACAATTTCTATACTCAATGTACCATCTTATCCAAAACAATTTACCATATGATTACGCAATAGCAGCTTCCAACTGTTCGTAAATGGTAAATTAACTATATAAATGCTTTATAAAAGTTAATCTATTAGAGATTTAGTCACTATTTCTAAGTCTTCTCTTTGTTTTATAGCGTTTAGTTATCTAAATTTTTTTCAAAATCATTCATTAAACGAAGTTTGCGAAAAATTCTAATATAAATAAAAATTCAGTTGACTTAATAAATATGCAGACGTATACTAATTTTAACTTATTTCAGAGGTGAGTGTATTGAAAGTAGGAATTGTTGGTGCAACCGGATATGGTGGATTAGAACTTATTCGATTTTTACATAATCATAAAGCGGTGGAGCGGATCGATTTATTCACATCTTCTGAAGAAGGTGTAATTTTTTCTTCTAAGTTTGGTCATCTTGTTCATATTGCCGATACACCTTTACAAAAGATTGATTATGGAGCTTTAGAGAAATTTGATGTTGTTTTTACAAGTACGCCTTCAGGGGTGACAAGTGAGCTATTACCTCCATTGGTAGGGAAAGGTCCTAAGTTAATAGATTTATCTGGAGACTTCCGTTTAAAAGATCCAGCAAGCTATGAAGCGTGGTACGGTAAAAAAGCGGCGCCACTAGAAGTTATTCAACAAAGTGTTTATGGTTTAACTGAATGGAATGCAGAACATGTTCAACAAGCGTCTCTTATCGCAAATCCAGGGTGCTATCCAACAGCAGTTTTGCTTTCGTTGTTACCATTGCTAAAAGAACAATTGATTGATCCGAGCTTTTTAGTGATTGATGCAAAAAGTGGGATTTCAGGAGCTGGAAATAAGCCATCACAAACGACGCATTTTAGTGAGGCGAATGAAAGCTTTTCAATCTATAAAACGAATACACATCAGCATATACCAGAAATTGAGCAGGCCATTTCTATGTTTGCAGGTGTCGAAACAACTATTTCTTTTAATACTCATTTAGTGCCAATGTCGAGAGGGATTTTATCGACCTCATATGCGCCTGTTATGCCTGGTGTCACAGAGAAGCGGTTAGTATCTTGTTTACAGAATACCTATGAAAAGCATCCGTTCGTGCGAATCGTTACAGATGCAAATAGCCTAGGAACAAACCATGTTAAAGGTTCGAACTATTGCGATATTTTAGTGAAAGTAGATAGCCGTACAAATCGTGCCACAATTGTTGGTGTCATAGATAATTTAGTCAAAGGGGCTGCAGGGCAAGCCATTCAAAATATGAACGTTCAATTTGATTTACCGCAAACGACAGGGCTGGATGTTGTACCGTTCTTTATTTAATGATCTCATATTAAAAAAACAAGGAGGAACTATTTTATGACATTAATCGCATCAATAAATATTATGAAAAAATTATCAAGTAAAAATATTGTTTCACCAAAAGGCTTTAAAGCTTCGGGTATACATTGTGGATTAAAGCATAAGAAAAAAGATTTAGCCGTGTTAGTCAGTGAGGTACCAGCAAGTGTAGCCGGTGTCTTTACAACGAATGCTGTGCAGGCAGCACCATTAAAAGTAACGAAAGAAGTTGTCTACACAACGAAGAAAATGCAGGCGATGATTGTCAACTCTGGAAATGCTAATGCATGTACAGGGAAGCAAGGGGCGAAGGATGCACAAACAATGCAGGCGCTAATGGCAGAAAAGCTTTGTATCGAGGCAAATTTAGTAGGGGTTTGCTCAACGGGTGTGATCGGTGAAATGATGAATATGGAGCCAGTGGCAAATGGGATTAATCAGTTAGCGCCAAAGGATAGTTTAGAAAGTGCTATTGATTTTGCACAAGCGATTTTGACAACAGATACGGTGATGAAAAACACAAGCTACAGCACTATTGTCGATGGTAAAGAGGTTATTATCGCTGGGGTTGCAAAAGGTTCAGGTATGATTGAACCAAATATGGCGACGATGCTTGGTTTTATTACGACAGATGCAAATATTGAATCGGATGTCCTGCAAGCTACATTATCTGATATCACAAATCTGACTTTTAATGCAATTACGGTGGATGGAGATACATCTACAAATGATACAGTAGTTATAATGGCAAACGGGTTAGCAGGTAATGAAGCTTTAACTCCGGCCCATCCAGATTGGCAAAACTTTTATTATACATTAAAAACAGTAGCACAAGACTTAGCGAAAATGATTGCCAAAGATGGAGAGGGTGCAACGAAGCTGATTGAGGTTGAAGTAGAAGGCGCATTTTCGGATGAAGAGGCACGTAAAATTGCTAAAACAGTAGTTGGTTCACCACTTGTGAAAACAGCAGTATTTGGTTGTGATGCAAATTGGGGACGTATTATTGCAGCTGTAGGCTACAGTGGTGCGAAAGTTGATCCGGATAAAATTACGATCCAAATTGGTGGCACAACAATGGTCGAAAACGGTGAGCCAGTTCCATTCTCAGAGGATGAATTAATTCGAATTTTAAAAATGAATGAAGTGAAAATCTATGTGTCACTTGGTATGGGTGAAGGCAAGGGGCATGCTTGGGGATGTGATCTAACCTATGACTACGTCCAAATCAATGCATCATACCGTTCGTAAACGTATGGTCATTAAGCTTGGTGGCAGTACGCTAGAAGGCTTAAACGAGTCGTTTTTTGAGAATTTTAAAAAACTCCAAGAGAGCGGTATAGAGCTTATTATTACCCATGGTGGTGGCCCAGCCATTAACCGTGAACTTGCAGTGCGCGGGGTAGAATCACACGCTTTAAACGGTATTCGTGTTACTAGCGAAGCTGCAATTGCCATTGTACAATCAACGTTAATAGGTAAGGTCAATCCAGCGCTTGTTCATGAATTAACAACGGCAGGTATTGCTGCTATTGGTTTAAATGGCTTCGATGGTCAGCTAATTGTAGCGGATTATCTAGACAAAGATGTATACGGTTTTGTTGGTGAAGTAAAAACCGTCAATACATCTTTGCTAGAAGCATTAATTAGTGCAGGGATTGTACCAGTTATTGCTTGCATTGGAGCAGATGAACGTGGTCAGGCATTAAATATTAATGGAGATACGGTAGCAAGTGAAATAGCATTAGCTATAGATGCAGATAGCTTATTACTTGTAACGGATGTAAGTGGTATTCGAATTAACAATGAATATCAATCGAAAGCAACACCTTCCTTCATCAATCAATGGATTGAGGAGGGGCATATTTATGGTGGGATGTTACCAAAAGTTCAAGGAGCTCTTGAATGTTTAAGTGCAGGTATTCCATCAGTGCAAATTGTTGGGGATTCTCTAGTAGGTACGACGATTTTATCCCGCATGAACGGGCAGTAATTTATCTGTATCGAAAGCAAGTTACAGGTACAAGACTCCCACCTCAAATTCAGCGAAAGAAGTTAGGCGGGAGATAAACTGCCTGTAAAAGAGCCCGATTGGTGAAGACTAATAATCAGTGGGAGAATGAAGAGACCCCCATTGATTAATCACTTTAGCCTCACTCAGTAAAGGTCATTCTTCATTATAGATTAGAGTGACCGTTCTAATGACTTAACGTTAGCAATATAGTTGTGTAGAGAAGAAGATTGATGGTTCTAGCTATAGCAAATTTAGTAGGAGTGATAAAATGAGTGCTTTATTTGGAAATTACGGCAAACGCCGCGCCCGAATTGTCAAAGGGCAAGGAACCATTGTAGAAGATTCTACTGGCAAAAAATATTTAGATTTTACAAGTGGGATCGCTGTAGTGAGTCTTGGTCATGCAAATCCTGCGATTGTGAAGGCTATTCATGATCAAAGTGAAAAGCTTTGGCATATTTCTAACCTTTTTGATATTCCTGGTCAGGAGAAGGTTGCACAAAAATTAATAGCAGATACACATTTTTCTTATGCATTTTTCTGTAATAGCGGTGCAGAAGCAAACGAAGCGGCTATCAAGCTAGCGCGTAAGCATACAGGGAAAAATCATATTATTACATTTGAAAAATCTTTCCATGGGCGAACTTTTGGAGCTATGTCCGCAACAGGTCAGGGCAAGGTACATAATGGCTTCGGACCACTTGTTGAAAAATTTACGATTCTTCCTTTTAATGATGTGGCAGCACTTGAAGCAACGATTGATGATTCTGTCGCAGCAATTATGTTGGAAATGATTCAAGGTGAGGGCGGTGTTAACAGTGTATCTCCAGAATTCGCAGCAGCAATAGCTAAAGCCTGTGATGACAAAGGAATATTACTGATTATCGATGAGGTTCAAACAGGTATTGGACGAACAGGAACAAGATATGCTTATGAGCAAACGATATTAAAACCAAATATTGTGACATTAGCAAAAGGGCTAGGTGGTGGTTTCCCTGTCGGTGGGATGCTTGGAACAGCTGAGCTATATGATACATTTAGTCCTGGCACACATGGGACAACATTCGGTGGTAATCCACTTGCAATGAGTGTTGCTGAAACCGTGCTTGATCATGTTTTTGAACCTGCTTTTTTACAACATGTACAGGAGCTATCCACGTATTTTGTGAAGCAGTTGAAAGCGAATCTCCCTTCTAATTATACGGTACAGGGCCAGGGCTTACTGCTTGGCATTGGCTGTGGCGATGCTGAGGTTGCCCCTTATATAGCTACAGCAGAGGAAAAGGGCTTATTATTAGTAGGTGCAGGGCCAAATGTTATTCGACTTTTACCTCCATTGACCGTGTCAAAAGCAGAAATCAATGAGGCGATAGCGATTTTAAAAACGATACTGTCATAGTATCAGGTTAATTAAATACGAATGAATCTGCTAGACTTCTTTGTAAGAAATCTAGCAGATTTTTTAATGCTTACCTCTAAAAATGAGGATGATATTTTTTAAAAATATGCCATGTATAAAAGTTGATTGGAGTGGAGGCTGGGCGACTCCTTAGGGATCAGCGGCTCATCGGACGCCCCTAGGAAGCTTTGCTCTGTGCGACAGCGACAATGTTTTATCTGTGCGAAAGCGACAGCAACAATGTTTTATCTGCGCGAAAGCGAAGCGTCAGCGGCAAAGCGCCCAGCCGGACCGGAAATCAACCCCGCATTCGGTGATAAGTTTGTAGTTTAGTAAAATCTTATCCCGCATTAACGGGCAGTACTTTATCTGTACCGAAAGCAAAGCGTTAGGTACAAGACTCTCGCCTCGAATTTAGGTGGGAGAGTAACTGCCCGTAAAAGCCCGATTGGTGAAGACTAATAATCAGTGGGGTAAAGAATACTCCACCGATTAAAGTTTCACTTTATTGCAGCTCTTTTACTAATGTTTGCACTAGAGCAGGAAGCCAATCATGAAGTTGACTAAATGCAAAGCCTGCAGCTTCTGCCTTTGTAGTTGACATATACCAATCTGCTGGAACTCCGTATGGGGACTGCGACTTTTCATCGCCACCTACAAGTGAAATTTTTGCATGCTTTCCGCTTGCTTCTTCAATAAGTCCAATCAAATTTTTTAACGAAATCGCACCTGTTGCTGTTGCATTAAAAGGTCCATCAATTGGCGTAATGCCAGCAAAATATAAAAATGCAGCTGCTTCGTCATCCGTAATATAGCTCATCTTCGCATCAACATTTGGGAGTGAAATAGGCTGCTCCTGTAAAATTCGTTCAACGTGAAAATGTAAACGGCGTGTATAGTCATTCTCACCCATAACAATAGGGAAACGTACAGCGACGACGGGGAACGTAGCCTCTTTGAAAAGTACTGCCTCTGCTTGTCGTTTACCTTCCCCATATGAAAGATCTTCACGGTTTCCCATTCGAACTTCATAATCGTATGGATTAAAATCGTCTTCTGTTTTTACAGTGCCGTCTATTTCGTAGGTTGAGAGAGTAGAGGTGAAAACGAGCTTGTTCGTTTTACCTTCTAAAATTTCACATATTTTATGAGCTTCGTTGGGAGAATAGCAAATATTATCATAGACAATATCCCATGTAGTACTTGATAGTGCCTGTGACAACGCATCAGCATCATCTCGATTAACAACTAGCTGTTTCACTTTTGTACCAAAAGGATTTCCACTTTGACCACGTGTTAAAATAGTTACGCTATGCCCATTTTGAAGACAGAGTTCAATAAGCTTTTTACCAAAAAAGCGAGTGCCTCCTAAAACTAAAATATTCATATTATCCCACCCCTTCAAATTAGTAGTCTTCTTTATAATGACAAAAAAACAAGCTTACTACAATCACTTTTGAACTGTAGTAAGCTTGTTGGTTATTGGGCAGGTGGGTCAGTAGGTGGAGTTGTGTTTCCGTTATCTCCTCCGGTAGAGCCATTGCCGTTGTTTCCGGAACCGTTGCCGTTATTTGAGCCATTGCCGTTGTTTCCGGAACCGTTGCCGTTATTCGAGCCATTTCCATTATTCTCGGAACCATTGCCGTTATTCGAGCCGTTTCCGTTGTTCCCAGAGCCGTTATTTGAGCCATTTCCGTTACTTCCACCAGAACCATTGCCATTTTCTGAGCCGCTTCCATTATTGCCCGGGTCATTTTCATTAGTAGGTGGAGTAGTTGGTGGAATTTCTTCTTGATTTTCTTTTTGTTCAGGTTCTTCTTCTTTTACTTTTACTTTTTCTTTTTCACTTGCACTGCCACCAGTAGAAACAACATTGGATTGCGATGAAGTTAAACCTGTAATATCTACAGCGACAACAACGTAGGCTTGACCACTTGCTACCGCCATACTTTGTGTTGATTCAAGTACCGATCCGACAAGTGTTCTACCACCATTTGTTACTTTATATATACGATAACCGACTACATCGTTTGAAGAGCCTGACCAAGATAATGTATTGCCATTAACTGAAGCAGTTACAGCTGCTGGCGGATTATTATCTGCCGGGAAATCAACAGCTGATACCGATGAATTCGCTAATGACGAATTTTTTGGTAATAGGCTGGCCGGGTTACCGCCAAGTGGGCCTAGCATTCGTTTAATAAATGCTTGATTAATACCTGCACCACCTGCTTTTACAAATTCTGCCGGTGTGTTAGGAAGTGCATTATAAGTTTTACCTTTTATCGTAACAACGCTTGAGGAAGCTAAGCTATCATCAGCTTGTGAAGGTAAAAATACTTTCGCGTTAAACAAATCTGAGCGCACGAGACCAGCATTGGCACATGCTGCAGATGGCGCTAAACCAGAAATACCACAGAATGATGCAGTAACAACATTTTTCGGTTGCACAAATCTAGTTTTAGGGGCAATTAACTGTGGATCTACATCATACACAGAATTCATTAATGTTCCCCATAGTTTATTAATTCGCATGCTAGGCCGTTGATACGTATTATTAAATGCATCCAGTGTTTGATTTTTATCATAACCCATCCATACACCAAGAGAAACATTCGGGTTATAACCAACTAGCCAAACGTCTTTGTAGCCTTCTGAAGTACCTGTTTTAGCGGCAAAGTCAGCAGAGAATTTTAATGTATTTCTTGCAAGTGTACCTGTACCTTTTGTTAGCACATCTCGTAACATATCTGTAACGATATAAGAAGTTTCAGGACTAAATACTTGTTCAGGTTTAACTTCGTGTTTATAAATGATATTTCCATTTTGGTCTTCAATTCTATCAATCATATAAGAGTCTATGAATTGTCCACCATTTGCAAAAGTTGCAAAGGCATTGGTGTTCTCTTCAACAGTAATACCTTCTTCTACGGCTCCGAGACTAGTTGAAATGTTTGTGAAATCAGCAGGCTTTAGGGTTGTGATTCCCATCTTTACTAAATAATCGGCAGGGCGTCTGTTAAGAATACTATAATATAGACGTATAGCTGATAAGTTTTGTGAATCTGCTAATGCCTCACGTGCAGGGATTAGTCCTCGTTCATCATTAGTATTATAGTTGTTTGGACTCCATCCGGGAATAGAGAATTTTACGTCGACTAATGGGCTACCTGCACCGATTACACCGTATTCTATTGCAGGTGCATATATGAGTAAAGGCTTCATTGTTGAGCCATTTGAGCGTTTTGCCTGTGTAGCATAGTTATAACTTTTTAATTCAAAATCACGACCACCGACAAAGCTTAAAATACGTCCTGTAGTATTTTCAATTAAAATACTACCAACCTGTACAGGCATTTGAACATCAATTTCTTCACCTGTTACAGGATCTTTGTCTTTAACGGTGTAAGTATGACCGTAATTTTGAAAGTTTTCCGCTGCTTTTTGCATCGAATCGTACATATCCTTATTAATAGTTGAATAGATACGATAACCTTTTGAGCGGACATCACGATCTGCTAAAATCGTATACTTTTCTTTTAATTTTGTTTCATTTTTTAAGCGCTCTGGATCAATACCATCTGCTTCTGCTAGTTTTTCCGCAATAATGTCTTTTGCTCGACTTTCAAGCTCATACGTTAGCCATGGGTAGCGATCTTCTGCGCGCATCTCCGGTGAACGGAAGTCAGCTGTGATATCGTAAGCCAGTGCTTCTTTATATTGAGCTTCGTTAATATAACCTGCGTCTTTCATACGATAAAGTACAGTTTTCATACGATCAATACCTGGTTGTAGAGCTTCTTTACTTTTAAGTACACCTGTATTTGTGAAAGGTGTGTAAGTAAAAGGTGATTGAGGTATACCAGCTATATATGCTGCTTGAGGAAGTGATAAATCCTTTGCTTTTACATTGAAAATACCTTCAGCAGCTGTTTCTACCCCTGCAATGTTTCGACCGGAAGCGTTTCGACCATAAGGTATTATGTTTAAATAGGCCTCTAAAATTTCTTCCTTTTTCATAAAGTGTTCTAAGCGCATCGCAAGTAAAAGTTCTTTTGCTTTTCGTTCATATGATACTTCGTTTGTTAATACTTGGTTTTTAATAAGCTGCTGTGTTAGTGTAGAGCCACCAGTTTGTGTAGAAGAGTTTGTTACGTCTTGAACTAGCCCGCGGATGACGGCCTTCGGAACTATTCCGTTATGTTCACGGAAATACTCGTCCTCTGTCGCTAATACCGCATTCACAACATCAGGTGCGACATCGTTTAATGTTGTTACTCGGCGGTCTAAATCTGTACGTAATTTTCCGATATAAATATCGTTGGCAAAATAAATCTCACTTGTTGAATCGTAATTGAAAATTTCTTTTCGTAATTCTTCCTTTGAGCGTAGGGGCTCTTCTTTTACAAGTGAAGCAAAATAGCCAGCGCCAACTGAACCGGCAAATACAGTGCCTACCAATGCAAAGACTAAAAATAGTAAAAATAAGTTCCAGGTAACACTTCCTGAAATACGTAATTTCTTCATCCATTTTTGTTGAATTAATTCATCGATCTTTGCATTGATTTTCTCAATCCAATCTTTCAATGTATCGACCTCCTAAAATCTTGTCTATTATAGCACATATTGATTTAGCTCGAACATAGTTATTGACAATGAAAAAGAATCGTATAGAATAATGCTTATAGTTTTCTAGTGAAGAAGAGCTTGCAGTAGTGTCTATATTCCCTGTCTAGAGAGCCAGCGGTTGGTGAAAGCTGGTCATAATGTAGAGACGAATTACGTGCTTGGAGCTTAGACGTGCGCGCCTGCGATAAAGGCGATTGAATGAAGAGGAAGATGGATGACATCTTCAAGCCGGGTGGTACCGCGTTAGTTTATAACGTCCCTGCATGCAATGTTTTGCGTGTAGGGACTTTTTTTATTTCTCCCTACACGGAATTATTAAACACTAGGAGGAATAAAAATGACAAACGAATTATTACAAGACTTAGAATGGCGCGGATTGTTATATCAACAAACAGATGCTGAAGGTATGACCAAATTATTAGATGAGCAATCTGTCTCTTTATACTGTGGTGTTGATCCAACTGCGGATTCTATGCATATTGGTCATATTGTGCCACTTTTAACACTACGTCGATTCCAAAAAGCAGGTCACCGTCCAATTTTGTTAGTTGGTGGTGCGACTGGTATGATTGGAGATCCATCAGGTCGCTCTGAAGAACGCCAATTACAAACAGTTGAGCAAATTGATAAAAATGTTCAAGGTATCCGTAGCCAATTAGAGCGTATTTTTGACTTTGCAGAAGATGGTAATGGTGCTCAGTTAGTTAATAATCGTGATTGGATTGGCAATATAAATACGATCGAGTTTTTACGCGATTACGGGAAATTAATTAACGTGAACTACATGTTAGCGAAGGATACAATTGCTTCACGTCTTGACACAGGAATTTCATTTACTGAATTTGCGTACACTTTAATTCAAGGTATTGATTACAATCATTTATACAATCATTACAACTGTCGCATTCAAGTAGGTGGCTCTGACCAGTGGGGAAATATTACAACAGGTTTAGAAGTTATTCGTAAAACACATGAGGAAGAGACGAAAGCATTTGGTATAACAATTCCTTTAGTAACGAAAGCAGACGGAACAAAATTTGGTAAAACAGCTGGTGGTGCTGTCTGGTTAGATGGCAAGAAAACATCTCCATACGAGTTCTACCAATTCTGGATCAATGCTGCGGATGCTGACGTTGTAAAATACTTAAAAATCTTCACATTCCTTTCTCGTGAAGAAATTGAAGCTTTAGCAGTATCTGTAGAAGAGGAACCACATTTACGTAAGGCGCAAAAAGCATTAGCTGAAGAAATGACTCGCTTAATTCATGGTCAAGAAGCATTAGACCAAGCAATCCGCATTACAGCTGCTTTATTCTCTGGAGACTTAAAAGCACTTTCTGCTGATGAAATGAAAGATGCGTTTAAAGATGTTCCTTCTATTGAATTGGCGAAAGAAGATAAAAACATTGTGGACTTATTAGTGGAAGCGGGTATTTCACCTTCAAAACGTCAAGCTCGTGAAGACGTAACAAATGGTGCGATTAGCGTGAACGGTGAAAAGGTCACTGAGTTAGAATATGTAATCGATGGCAAAGATCGCTTAGAAGATGCATTCAGCATTGTTCGTCGAGGCAAGAAAAAATACCATATGGTGAAGTTTGTTTAATTCAGACTCACACAAAGAAACATCCCTTCTATATGAGGGGATGTTTTGTTTCCTTGTAAAAGGATTGTGTCAATGAAATTAAGATGCAAATAAAGTATGTCTTCGGCAAAACGAGGGATTGACGTCCGTTTTAAAAAATGTCATCCAACTTTTGAATTTTATCGCTTAACTTTCATGTTTTATCGCCCAACTTTTAAATTTTATCGACATCCACCTTTCAAAGAGCAAAAAAAGGATTCATACACAAAACTGTGTATGAATCCTTTTACTTTATTATGTCGCCCAGCCTCTACTCCAATATACCACTTCACATAGCATGTATCTTCTGGCATGTCATAGTTATAAGACGAAACTCCAGTAAGATGTTTTTTGTGCGAAAGCGAGTAGCGTGGAAAAGAATTCTCTCTCATTTAAAGCGCCATAATATTAACAAAGACTTCGTTGACGATTTCTTTTAGCTATCTAAAAAACTAGGAAGCTTTACGTGCTTATATTCTTTGGGGTGAAGCATATTCGCTAGCTTTAATGCACCCTCTAAAAGGCGTGGTGATGGGCGACAATAAAGCCATTCCTCCATTACGTGAAGCTGTTTCATTTTAATGGCTTGAAGCTCCTGCGCATGTGAACGTTTTAATAAATTAGCCGGTTGAATACGCTCAAAGGCAACGCCTACCCAAGCCATCATAATATAGTCAGGGTCGCGCCTTACTACATCAGCCCAATCAGTTTGCACGCTTGCTAGTTCTACATCTTGAAACAGATTTTGCCCACCAGCAATGGCACTAATTTCAGTTAGCCAATTAATTTTTCCTGGTGTAAAGATAGGGTTTGGCCACCATTCCCAATAGAGAGTAGGTTTTTTAGGAATCTTTTGAGCAACTGTGCGAAGACGATCAATATAATGTAAATATTCCTCAGAAATTTCTTTTGCACGTCCTTCAACTCCGCAGACTTTACCTAAAGTATGGAGATCCTGTGCGATTTCCTCTAATGAATTAGCATTAAAAACAATATGAGGAATATTTCTAGCTTGTAACGCTTCGATATTTTTTTCCATGCCAGGGACACTTAAGGATGCGAGAACAAGATCAGGCTGCAATGCCTCTAATGCATCCATATCAATTGATAAATCTGGGCCAAGCTGAGGTAAGTCTTTTACTGCTAATGGCCAATCCGAAAAATCATCGACACCAACAAGCTGATCAGTCAGGCCTAAATAAGCAACAAGCTCGGTATTACTAGGACAAATTGAGATTAAACGCATATTTATTTCTCCAATTCTTTTTTAAGAAAAGTATAGCGAGTGTTAGAGTCACTTACAATGACAGAATGCTTTTTTTCTTTAATCAGGCGTAATTGTAGCTGCCGCTGCGCTTTCGCTACAAAAAACATCTGTTGCTGCCGCTGCGCTTTCGCTACAAAAAACATCTGTTGCTGCCGCTGCGCTTTCGCTACAAAAATAATTGCTGAATAAAGAGAAAAACGGCATGCCTGCAAGAGACATGCCGTTTGATTGCTTATTAAGAAAGTGCTACAGCTTCGAGTGATTCTTCTTTTTTAGCTACAGGGCCCATCGCATTCGTAATAATTTGTTTAATGTCCTCTAAAGTTGCTTTACGTGGGTTTGTTGCAGCACAAACATCTAACAGTGCATTTTTCGCTAAGATTTCAATATCCTCATCCTTCGCACCTAATTCGCGGAAGCCACTTGGAATGTTTAAATCATTAGAGAGATTTTCAATTGCTGTAATTGCTTTTTCAGCAGCATCACGTTTACTTAACCCTTCAACGTTTTCGCCTAATAATTCAGCAATTCTTGCAAAACGCTCTGTACGTGCTGTTAAGTTAAAGCGGCAAACATGTGGCAATAAAATAGCATTACATACGCCGTGTGGAAGATTATAGAAACCACCTAATTGATGAGCAATTGCATGTACATAACCAAGTGATGCATTATTAAACGCCATGCCTGCTAAAAATTGTGCGTAAACCATTTGCTCACGTGCTTCTAAATCTGCACCGTTTGCATAGGCACGAGGTAAATATTCAGGAACTAGCTGAAGTACCTTTTCCGCGCATGCATCAGTAATTGGTGTTGCGTTTGTCGACACAAATGATTCGATTGCATGTGTTAATGCATCTAAACCAGTTGCCGCAGTTAGAGCAGGAGGTAAGCCAATCATTAACTCTGGGTCATTAATCGACAGTAGTGGAGTAACATGTTTGTCAACGATGGCCATCTTCACTTTCCGCGCAGTATCCGTGATAATTGTGAAGCGAGTCATTTCACTTGCTGTACCAGCAGTTGTGTTGATAGCGATTAATGGCACCAGTGGGTTTTGTGATTTGTCAACGCCCTCATAATCATGAATGCGTCCACCATTCGAAGCAATAAGTCCGATACCTTTTGCTGCATCGTGTGCGCTACCTCCTCCAAGAGAAACAATTGAATCACAGTTTTCAGCATGATACACTGCAATTCCATCTTCAATGTTTTGATCTGTTGGATTTGGTTCTGCTTTCGGGAAAATTGATACATCAATTCCAGCAGCTGTAATGATGTTAGCAATTTGTTCAGAGAGACCTAATTTGTGTAAGCCCTCATCTGTTACGATTAATGTCTTTTTTACTTCTAAATCATTTAAGCGTTTACCAACTTCTTGAATTGCTCCAGGTCCAAATAAGTTTGTTTTCGGCATAACAAATTGCTTTAGAACGTCTGACATATTTCCAACCCCTTTAAAATAATTGTTATTGCTTGAATGATGGCGAACCACCTTTCGAAATTCATAGTATTCTATTTTTTGTAAAAGTTCAACTCGTATTTTTATTAAAATTGTTAATTTTAATTGTGTTATTATTTTACAAAAAAGTTAGATGGGTTTTTGATATGATGGAAGGTTGAATTGTCTAGGATTGTTGATTTGAAAACGTTTTAAAAATTGTTTTCCTATGAAAGTAAAATATATTTTTTGGTATATGGTTCTATTTTAAAGAAGTGTTGAATAGTAAAAAAATGATAATTTGTTTTTAGTATAATAGTAGTGATTAAGTTGTTTTTTAATTGTGTAATTACTATTTTAAAGTACAAAAAATTGTCATAATTTATAGGAATAATTATTCTCTCCTTCTTTTTAAAATGTTTAAGGAGATCCAGAATGCGAGAAGTAAATAAAGAATGACCGTATATCCAAGTGATGCGCACATAAAGAAAATTGTTTCTGAATCTGTACTTATAGGAGGATAACCACTGTGAGCATTAAAATGATATACCTCCTGCTCATAACCAAACCAAATAGCTACTAACAAAAAGCTTAATAAAAGGAGAGCTAGTAAAGCCTTTTTATGAAAAGTGATATGCAGTAGACTTTCTTAAAAGTAATTGGACGCTTAATTTCCTTGCTTTGATGCTTTTTAAAGGGAACTAAGAAAAAAATCATGATGCCACTATAAATTAAAACCATCACAGTAAGTTCAGAAATACCCCATTATTTCCTCCTTATCATTTGTAATATTTTCTATTTAGACTTCCGCAAAGATAAAAGGTTCCTTTTCTTATTTTTTAGGCATTTACAGGGCCCATCACCATAACGTGCGCTGGGCGCTTTCCTGGGGGCGTCCGATGAGCCGCTTCACTTGCTCCAAAAATAGAGGTCCGGTCATTGAAGAAAATTCGAGATATGATCCATTAAATGAAAAGCTGAAAGAGTTGTCAGAGCTACATGGGCTAGGGTGGAACATTTAGCTCGATTTAAAAAACAAGCGTTTTGTATTCACAGTACAGAAGGAAGAAACCTAGTAGCCAATCAACAGTGCTTCCACAAGCTGATTACAGAGGAACAATTTAAACTGGATATTAAAAACGGATTGGATAAACCACTACAAACAAAAGAATGATGATAAAATGCATTTTTATATTGCAGCAGTAATAAAAGACAAACCTTTATTTTTCATTGAAGGAATTAAAAATGTAAAGTTTAAGCGAAAGTAGGTAAATACTACTTTCGCTTATTTTTTTATCGTTGGGAGATTATAATTTTTAATCCTTCAAAATCACCTGTTCAACAGTTTACTTCATTTATTTTCCTCAAAAAGAATTTTCCTCTTGATAAATAAGAACGTTTGTTCTATAATCAAAACAAGAACAAATGTTCTTAAAATGAGTTTTTATAAAATGAAAAGGGGATGATATCTTTGGCATTCACAGTCAAAACAGAAGCAGAAAAAATCTTTACAAATTTAATGGGAACAGGAGCTAGTCGCTTACCAGCAGACCCAGTTGGTGCTGATAACCGTGCAAATTTTCATGGAATTTTTGAAAATAATCCAGCACCAACATCTGAAATACAAATTCAACGATCAGGAAGTCAATTACTTTTTTTAACGTCTCTTTACCCAAATGCTTCTACCTCTACGGTGCGAACAAACATATTGGCACGTATTCATCGCATCTTAAATAGGTATGCATCTAATATTGTGAATTATAAATCAGGTGGACCAGCAGGCGGATTAGGTCCTATGGGTCTTTATTCAGCTTACGCTTTAGCGAATGAGGGTAAATTCGACTACACTCTAGCTGGCACAACAGCAGTAACAAGAACACAATTACTATCTTATTTGAACACTTACTTAAATACTACGCTATTAGACAATGAGTTTGCTATACGTTTAGATCAAGGAAAACTTGATGCGGATTACCGAACTGTTGTCTCAACTCATAATTACTTCAATGGTACAAATCACGCTTGTTTCGCATTGAACGGAATAATTATCCAATTAGGAGCTAAATTCTTTATTCATACAGCTATTAAAGGGGCAGGGAATGATACTTATACTAAATTTAATGCTTTCTTTAATAAATTAGCGAATAGCTTACGAACTAAATTTGGTAATACTCGATCGAATAATGGCCTAACTGAATTGTGTTTACCTATGGGTGGTGGTATTTACAATGACAATAACAATTCTGCGGTTAACCAGGTTAGGGGATACTTCCCATCTGCGGGTTATAATGCGCTTATTGTGATGGGTCTTAATTTTGCAGCGAGAGCCTATCGTTGTGCAGAGCTAGAGTTATCTGCCAAGGCTCCACAGCTAAGGCATGTTGTTGCTTTACCTACTCATGTATGTTCATCAGTGGCTACGGAATTAGCCAATTATTATAAATCGTTCACAGCTTATTCTAATCAAGCTTTTGAAATAGGTGGACCCAATTTTGTTGCATTAGGGGCAAGTAAAGATAATGGTTGGCTAGATGTAGCGAAAAATTGGTATGATTATCAAAAAAATGGAAAACAAGGACCGTCGGATTATAATGAAGGTACATTTTCTAAAGAAGGAAGTGGCTTCTTAAGTCTTGCCTATCAAGATGCTAACGATCCAATTTCTGTCACATCTTACCTCTATTCAATGACTTGGAATGGAGATCATACTTTGGTTAATACCACTATTGGGAATGCAATTAAAGCGAAATCAGGAACATCTCTGGCTGCCCCATATTATGTAGCATCATCTCATATTGGCTTCAAAGCAGAAGCTGGTGCATCTCGTGTACTTCAAGGCTTAGCTGGTGCCATGAATAATGGAATAACAACGCTTAACTAAAACATGTTTGGAAAAAATTATTAAGTTATAGAGGAAAGAAATTAAAAAACTTAAGCCCATTAGCTTAATTGGTAATGGGCTCTTTCTATTAACTCAGTATTATTTTTAGTATATTTCTCTAGTTATTGCTCAAAAAAATTTCGATATATTATTCAATCTAATACTACTAAAATATTGAAAATTCAATAATAGTTTAAATGTTAAAAGGAGAATGATAGATGATGAAAAAACAAATTTTTAAGATTTTACTAAGTTTTGCTGTGTTGCTTACTATTTTAGCTTTTGGTAAAGCCGAGTCTGCTTCTGCTGCACAGATATTCGTGAAACCAGCTACTGGTTATTATACAAGCCTTTATGGCATGAGAGATGGTTCAATGCATTATGGAGTTGATATTGCAAATAGTAGCTCCAATGTACCGGTAAATGCTTCTGCTGCGGGTGTGATTAACAAAGCCGTTGGTGGTTGTTCTAATAATGGCTCTCTCGGTAATACATGTAATTCTGGTTATGGAAACTATGTAATTGTTCGACACAATATTAATGGGAAAACATATGATACTCTTTATGCTCATTTACAATCTATTAGTGTTTCTGTTGGTCAAACTGTAAGTCAAGGTGCTAAAATTGGTGTTATGGGGAACAGCGGGAGCTCAACTGGTCAACACGTGCACTTTGAATTATATGAAAAAGCACGAGTGTCTCAATCAGAGGCAGTAGACCCTATGCCTTATTTAAACGGGGACAAGCCAACAGGTAGCTACCATACTTATGATGGAACTTGGGCAACGATTACAATTACTCAGAAAGCAAACGTTTTCGAATATGTTGGATATGGAATTATAGGTCAACTTGAAGCTGGCGGACGATACAAAGTGTATGGTCAAAGAGAATATGCAGCTGATGGAACTCTATTCTATAATGTAGGATCTGGTTATATCCATAATGCTTACGGAACTATTGCTAATCACCATGCAACTGTTACATCTACTATCAATACGTATAGTTCTCCTAACGGAGCATTTAATCGTCAATTAGCACCAGGAACTTATAAAGTACATGCGGCTAAAGACGGTTGGTACAATTTAGGTGCAGAATGGGTTAAAGCTGATCAAGTATTAGTAACTAAAAACTAGAATTAAAAGATATTTTAAATTTTCCTAGTATGTTTAATAAGATAAAAGACTAGCAAAGCAATTATGCCATGCTAGTCTTTTTTGTGTATAAAATAAGGATAGATGAATATATTATTTAAGTAGTGTATAACCAATTGTTGTCAGTAGAAACTGAATATTGATATCTATAAAAAGTCACTCATTTGAAAAATAATGAGTGACTTTTCACTCTAATATTAGAACATTTTCTTAATGAATGCAGAAGAAACGTTTTGATCTATTTCAATGTTAATGTACATCTGCCCGATTATTAATTCTTGTAATTTGCACTGCCCCTAGATGCCCCCAATTAAAATCAAAAATAATCATAAATTGTTGTAACTTAATATATATCTAATAAACGAAAAAACCCCGAAACAAAAGGGTTTACCTTGTTTCGGGGTTTTATAAAATCGTTGATTGACAGACCAAAAAAATTAACGAGAGTAGAATACAACTCAACTAGAAAATGCAGTAATACCAGTAGTTTGCGGTGTATATTTATTTTTTAGCCCCAGAATTAGCCCCAATACTATCACTGAAAATCTGAACTGTTTCTTCTTCAAGTTCTTTTAATACATGTCCATACACTTCATAGATCATTGTTGGTGTATTTCCTAAACGTTCGGCAATTACTTTCACATTGACACCTTTATTTAATAATACAGTACAGTGTGTATGGCGTAATCCATGAAGTGTGATTTCAGATAGACTTGCTTTTTCTACTACACGTCTGGTCATATAAAGTAGTCCAGAATCTGAAATTGGTTCACCTGTTTGATAGGAGACGAATACATAACTTGTATCTTTAATTTTCTTTCCGAAAGCAAAAAGAGTAGCCTTACACCATGTATGGTATTTCTCTAGTTGTGCAAGTACAGACTTTTCAACTTTAATCGTACGTAGGCTATTTTTAGTTTTAGGGGGACGTGTCCCTTTTTGATCTCGAGTACGTTCAATAGTAATCGTATTGTTTTTAAAGTCGATATTTTTCCATTGAAGTCCGCACGCTTCACCTCTACGAATACCTGTATAGGCGATCAATAGAAGGAAAGTATAATTTGTAATGTTTTCTGTTTCCTTAGCGGTTTTTAAAAACAGGCCTAATTCTTCAGGAGTTAGATGGAAACGTTCGCTGTTTCATCAAATGCAATTTTGGTAAAACGATTTCGAAGTAGAATTTCTTCTTCAACTGCTGCATTGATAGCAATTTTAAATAAATTGTGGAATAATCTAATTGTACTTGGTTTATAGATTAACATATATGGGAGAGGATTACAATTTTGACAAAGAAGAATAGAAGTATATTGATCGTTTTTATTACAACATTATTTGTTATTATCTCTGCAACACAAGCATATGCTTATGTTCGAAATGGCCCCAATGGTAAATGGAGTGCCGTTAGTGCAGCTAATTTAACTTATTGGAAAGATGCTTCTGTTGGTAGTTATGGTTATGGAGGTCGCGTTGATTATGGGGCCACTACATGGAATAATGTATCGACAAAGGTGAAACTTACACCTGTTACATCGGGTTATGTAGATATAAAAGTTTATGCAGGTGACACAGGGGATACAAGTGTAGCTGATTCCCTAAACTACAAAACTAATTTCTTTGGAAACTATGTTGCATGTTGGGATTGCACTTATGAAATGTCGAGAATAAGGATTAATCAACCAGTATATAAAAATATATCCGAAAAGTGGAAATACAAGGCACCAGGGCATGAGTTTGGTCATTCTCTTGGATTAGATCACTCTAATAAATCACCAGCCATCATGCTTCAAGGAGATCTTGATTATAGTGTAACCCAGACGGATGACAAAAATGGCCTTAAAGCCATATATGGGAATTAGACAGGGGGAATATTTTAATGGTAAACAAAAAAACTAAATATGGATTAATTGTATTTTTAGCTATAATTGCCGTCGGCTACGCTACGTTTGTCTACCTCGATAATACTTTAAAAAGTACCATCATATCCCGATCAGATATGCAGATATACCAAGAGGTTTCTGAAATAGAAAATGATTCAGATGTTATCGCAACTGTACGTGTAAAACCAAACGTAATAAATCATATGGAATATGACAATGATGGATTACCCCTGTGGTATTGGACCGAACGTGAGGTTATAATTACGAAACCCATAAAGGGGGAAGTAAAGATAGGCGATAAGTTAACTGTCCTTGAGCCATATGCAATTGGCGAAAATAAGACTATTGGGAAGCTCGAGGTTATTTCCGAACAATATACCAAGATGGCTGATGAAGAAGAATACATCTTGTTTTTAATTAAGCGTGAAGATGGAAAGTTCATGATTGCAGGAAAAGATCAAGGAAAAGCAATGATTAAACTGAGCAAGGAATTTTCAGCCAACTTAGAAGCTGGCTCAGAATTTGAAGAATTACACAAAAAAATTAGAGCAAAATATGAATAAAGTAATCTTTACTTTATCAAATTGTTCTTTTCGGTAAACAAAATTAAGATTGTTATTAAAGTAACGTGGGCTATAGTTTAATAGGATAGGACTTGCAATGTGATTATTCTTCATAACTGCAAGTCCTTTTATTACGCTCATAGAAAGCTCCTGTAGTTTCACGAATGCCTCTATAACAACAATTAAACAATTTGTAACGCTCACAGTCTCTGGACATCGGTTTCACAGGTAAACCTATTATGATTAAGCCGAAATGCCTTATAGTACATCTAAAGGCTTTAAATGAAAGTTTAAATAATTTAATGACCACCTCAATATAAAAAAGCATCTACTCTCATTGGAGCGGATGCTTTTTGTGCTCTGTTATTAGATTTGGTCCCCGTTCTCTAATGTGAAATACAAGTCGAACTTTACATCTAACGCAATAGCAATTTTTTCTAAGTCAGCTACGGACAGGCTGTTATTCTGTAGTTTTTTAGATAGATTAGGTTGAGAAGTTCCTATTTTCTTTTGTTGTTTATTGCGATCAGACATTACTCGCCATTCTTTTGCTGTCACCTTCATGCGTCCTCACTTCCTTTCAAAGATACGTTTCCAAACACTTTATACAAGCGCTGGCGCATGTAAACCACTTCCACATCAGTTAATAGCTTGTGGTACTTCGTAATGCGTGCTAAGTGACATTGTTCATAATGGTTGGAGCAAAGACCGAGGATTAGCTTATATGGCAATAGATGAAATACGAGATACTGTTCGTTTAATTGATATGGGCTTTTGTCCTTTAACAAAAAGCATTGGTGAATCAATAGAAGGAGTGAATAAAACTTCTGACAAATTGTTTGAGCTAATCGTTTCTAAAGGCTCGTTAGACGAATCGAATAATGCAGCTACAAAGCCTGATATGAACAGCCTAGAAGGTTGGAACTACCTTACTATGGAAAACAATATAAAAACATTTATCAAGGAATTTGGTAGAGAGCCAGAAAATTTTGAGGAAGTCTTAACATATATAACTGAAACTGTAGAGAAAGTTGTGGTTAAAGACGAGGAAAATAAAAAAGCCGATGCGCCAACATCGACTAAAGAAATACAAGTTAAATAATATTCTAACACGAATAAGGGGGTTGCACAATTTTGTGCAGTCCTTTCACTATAATTCGAATAGGTGAGGGAACTTCTTACCAGTCCTATTTTTCGATTTTTGTTTTTTAACTACTGATACGCAATTTTCATATTGCTCACAAATCCTAAATTTTCGAAGTGGCGCGAGTCGTCAATTTGACGAATTACGAATTTAGAGGTTCGTTGTGGTGGTCAAACCAAAAATGGATTGTCCTAATAAAGTAGTCGGCTTTACGACATTTATGTCTGAAAGTACAAGTGGGTGTCCTCAAAAATGAGGAATTGTAAATTTTAACGAGTCTATAAATTTTATGAGGTCGGCGCAAATTTGAGCTAAAGTATTTGGCTGCTGAATTTTAAGTCATGAGATTTCGTAGCCGGAAATTCGACCGTGAAAAGATGCCCACAATTTTGTGGTGATGTTTTACAAAGCACTTGCTACGGCAGGTGTCTTTTGTGGAAGTCAAAATAAAAAGGACTGGGGTATTGTTCCCAATCCTACTTACACATCCCTATAAACATGCCCACCAAAAGCATTAATAATTAGCCCCAATTCAGCCCCAATATTAGCCCCAAAGCAATAACTTTTAATGCATGATTGTGCATCGTTGATAAAAAACAAAAACCCTAGAGAACCTTGATATAAAAGGCTTTCTAGGGTTTTCTAAACTACTCTTTGCAGAGTAATTTAATTAACGAGAGTAGTACTCAACGATGAATGCTTCGTTGATTTCAGCTGATAATTCAGAACGCTCTGGAAGGCGAGTGAATGTACCTTCTTTTTTGTCAGCATCAAATGTTAAGTAGTCAGGTACGAAGTTGTTTACTTCGATTGCTTCTGTTACTACAGCAAGGTTTTGAGATTTTTCACGAAGAGAAATCGTTTGACCTGGTTTTACGCTGTATGAAGGGATATCAACGCGTTTGCCATCTACTAAGATGTGACCGTGGTTTACTAATTGACGAGATCCACGACGAGTACGAGCTAAACCTAAACGGTAAACTAGGTTGTCAAGGCGAGTTTCAAGAAGAACCATGAAGTTTTCACCGTGTACACCTTTCATTTTACCAGCGCGGTCAAATAGAGTACGGAATTGACGTTCGTTCATGCCGTACATGTGACGAAGTTTTTGTTTTTCTTGAAGTTGTAAACCGTATTCTGATAATTTTTTACGTTGGTTTGGACCGTGTTGACCTGGTGCGTAAGGGCGTTTTTCGATTTCTTTACCTGTACCGCTTAGTGAGATACCAAGACGACGTGATAATTTCCAAGATGGACCTGTATAACGAGACATATTGTTGTCTCCTCCTTTAAATTTGGTTTTTTTGTTGTAAAACAAAAACCAGTAGTACCCATTCTTATACGCATTTTATTTTCATGTATTTTCGCCTATGCAGCCGTTAGGTTACACAATACACCATCTATTTGAATCTGTTTAGGTATCCTAAATAAAATAGAGGAATAAAATACAGTAATAAGCTCATACCACTGCTGCGTTTATTTTACACAAACTTCATTGTAACTGCTTATTACATAGACGTCAATTATTACACAAGCTATTTTTGAAAAAGGAAAATAGTAAAAATTTCCTCCGTATACATTTTCCAATATTCCGAAATAGTTAATGATGCAGTGAGAAATGTAAAATGTAAAAGTTAAATAGAATAACATAGTCAAAATGACACAAAATATGTATAATATACTATAAGTTATTAGTAATTGATTTGGACGTTATATAGAAAAGGTGATTTCATGACAGACCATTTACAAACGCTAAAATATATAAAATCAGATGTTTTGAGCTTTTGGGTGAGTTCTAAGGAACAAGCTGGTTTTAATGAGTATTTTTATTCATTGAAACAGTGTCTAAAGAAGCACTTGGGAATTGTAAATGCAGCTTTTCTAAGTTTTGAAGGTAATTCTTTAATACCTGTTGAAGAGATGGCTGCTTTAACAATTGAAACAAAACTAAATGCTGTGTCATGGCTAATGGTTGAAGCTAACTTTTATCAACAAAAGATGGTGAAAATTCCTTATATATTAAAAGAAAAAGAAGCCTATACGATGATGACAGATATGGTGCTTTTCCAATCAGAAGGTAAAAGTCCAGTTGGCGTATTACTCGTGGAGGCGACAGATGCTTGGACAGACTTTTTGACTTCGGATTACGGAGAAGAGTGCGTAGAAACGCTTACTAAAGTTCTTCAAATGATCAGAGAAAATTTGGAAGTAAAAGTGAATGAAGATCAATATAGAAAATTGTATAATATGACAGATTTATTTCATTCCACTATGGATATTGATTTAATTTTAGAAAATGTCTTAAAAAATATTAAAGATAATTTCCCAGAGTTTAATGTGGATCTTATACTATCGAATGATCAAGACCGCCATACAACTATCGATATTAAGCTTTTTGATTACTTATCTGAAAGACCTGCAACGATTGAGGCTTTTGTCTCAGGAGACCTGACGACGGAGCTTGCAAGCGATTTGAATTGTCGATTATTAAACGCTCCTATAAAAGGGAGACAAGCTATTTATGGCATTTTACAAGTAAGTGCACCGACAACATATCTTTTTTCAACCACTGAAAAAGATTTTGTACGTATGCTAGCACAAGCATCAGGGAATGCGCTCGAAAATGCAAAATTATATCATCAATCGCATCGCCTCGTAAGTGACTTACAACTCATTAATGAAACATCGCATCGTTTAAATATGAGGATTGACATTCGTGAAATGTTACTATTCCTACAAAAACAGTTAATGAAATCCTTTCAACCAATGGAAGTTTGTTTCGCTTTTAAACATAAAGATACCTTTGAAGTGACGGATGCTAGTACGGCTTTATTTAATTCAGAGAAGGGTCAAACATATATAAAACATGTTGAACAACATTTTGAACATACTAATGACCCGCTATTTATTGCTGATTTCAGTCGACTAACCCCTAATCCAATTGAATATCGTTCCATTATGGCAATTCCAATCTTAATGGAAGAAAAAATTAATGGCTTTAGTATTGTGTTACACAAGGAGCCGTATTTCTTTTCATTTGATAGTTTTAAATTAATGCAATCATTAATCCATCACTCTTCTTTAGCAATTGCAAACTCAATATTACGAAATCGACTTCAAGAAATGGTAGATTTGGATCATTTGACAAAATTATATGCAAGAAGTTATTTAGACCAGTATGTAGAAAAATCACTTAAAAATGATCAATCAGGAATGTTCTTGCTCATTGATATTGATAATTTTAAACGCATTAATGATACGTATGGTCATCAAATTGGTGATAAGATTCTTATGCAAATTGCGTTACAGTTAAAAGAAATGATTGGAGCTCGAGGTATTTGTGCACGCTGGGGTGGGGAGGAAATGTCCGTGTATATCCCGAACATTGATGAGAAAGAAGCAGTCGAATTGGCAGCAGCAATCGTTGCAGTAATTCCAAGTGCAACGGATCCACAAGTGACAATTTCAGCAGGTCTCATAACATGGGGTGAACAATACCGTCCAGCGTTTCAATCTGTTTTCCTACATGCAGATACAGCGCTTTATGAAGCTAAAAACAGTGGTAAAAATCGATTTTGTATTCATGATCGATCCTATCAAAACAATTTATAATGTGACAAAAGTAAACAGATGTCTTTGAAAATAAAACATTAATCATCTTTATATGCTAAAATGCCCTAAAATGACAATAAATCATTTCAGGGCATTTTTTTATAAATGGAGAAGTAAGGTTTTTACGAATAGCTCTAACCCCTCTTGATCTTCCTTAGAAAAGCGATTTACGATTGGACTGTCGATATCAAGAACACCGAGGACATGTCCTTCTTTTATTAAGGGAATAACGATTTCGGATTGGGACGCGGCATCACAGGCAATATGCCCTGGGAAATCATGTACGTCTTTTACCACTATTGTTTCTTCTTTGCCTACAGCTGTTCCACAAACACCGCGTCCAATTGGTATTCTGACACAGGCAGGTAAGCCTTGGAATGGCCCTAATACAAGTTCCTCGCCCTGTAATACATAAAAACCAACCCAGTTTATGTTTGGCAAAAATTGATTTAGTAAAGCAGAGGCGTTGCTTAAATTAGCAATGCGATCGCTTTCTCCAGTGAGCAGGGCATCTAACTGTTTTGCTAATGTATTATATTGTTCGGCAATTGGCCCGTCATAATTAATTTGTGTAAACATAGTAGCACCTCGTTTAAAAGATATTTATTTTGGGTATATAACATTGTAATGTTGATGTAAATCAGCAACAGTATGAGCATCTGAACCGAAAACAATTGGTAGCCCAATAGATTTGCTATAATCAATGAAGGCAAATGGTGGATAAGGTTCCTGACAATGTGTTTTACTTAATCCAGCGCTATTTAAATCTAGTTCATAGCCTTCTTCCTTCATTAAATCTAAAACTTCGCGAATCCGCACAGAATCATCAATTTTCACCATATGTGCTAATTGAAATTTGTGGATAAGTGAGGGATGCCCAATACGCTTAGGCTTGTATTGCCCTAAATCTGCTGTAATTGATTGTAGGACAGTATCATAATATAAATCATACACTTCTTTAATAGAGCCTACTTTTTTTGAAAAAGTCATAAAACTTTCTGGAGAAAAATCTATGCATTCAAAGTTATTTTGCCATTGTAAAAAATGGACTGATAAAATAGAGTCATCTAAAAAGTGTCCATATGTATCAAGAAATTGACGAGTTTCTTGTTCAAAGCCTTGAATATAGTCAACCTCTAGACCAATATGAATGCGAATGTCTTGTGCGTACTCCTTTTGAAGGCGCTGCAAATCTTCAAAATAGGGCATTAAAAATTCCGGATTCATACCACTATCTTGCTCTGGTGTAGGGTCTACAAAACTCAATGGTAATGGTGCATGTTCTGTGAAGGTAATATCTGTAAAGTTATGAGCGAGTGCTTTTTCAATATATTGCTTAAATGAATCAGAAGTACCATGTGGACAATATGGGCTATGAATATGGCCATCAATTTTCATAAAATTACTACTCCTTTAGCTTTTGGATAATAACACTTCATTTACACCAGGTGTTCAAAATTTAAGTAGTTGTTATCTTTGAAAGGTGTAAATACACAAAAATCACTCAAATTTTAGTACAAAAGGCGATAACATAGTATATAATAAATACAACTAGCCAATTCGTTTATTGTAGAATAGGAGGCTTACGATGGAGTATATCATCATTCCGGTTATCCTACTATTAATTTTAACGATAGTAGGATTTATGATGCGACGAAAACATACAACAATCATTGCTAAACTTGAAAATGAAAAATCACAAATACAAAACAATCCCATAAATGAGGAAATTTCAAAAGTTAAATCTCTAAACATGAACGGTGAAACGGAAGAGATGTTTGAACGATGGCGCAATAGCTGGGATGAAGTTATCGATGTACATATGACAAAAATTGATTCGCTTTTATTTGATGCGGAGGATCAAGTCAATAGACTTCGTTTTAATAAAGCAACATTAATTGAACGTGAGATAGAAGATTACATTCAAAAGTGTGAACAAGATAAAGATAAAATATTAGAAGAACTAAATGAATTAATTGGCAGCGAAGAAAAAAATCGTATTGAAATTGAACAATTAAAAGAATATTATCGTTCTGCACGTAAAACATTGTTAGCGCACCAGCATTCATTCGGCGTAGCATTACCAGCTTTGGAGAAAAAGCTAGAGACGTTTGTTCAAAAGTTTGAAGAATTTGATGTGCTCACTAGCGAAGGGAATTATTTGCAGGCGCGAGAAATAGTTATTAGCTTAAATCAAGAATCACAACAGACATTTGAATATATTAATGATGTACCAACAATTTTGACTGAATTACAAGTAAAGCTACCAGGAGCTGTACAGGAATTACGTAGTGGTCAGCGTGAAATGGAGGAGCAATCCTATTATTTACAGCATTTAGAGCTAACTGAGGCGCTGGATAAATTTGAAGAGGAATTTGCGACATTAAAAAATGAATTAGCAGAGCTTAACTTAACAGTTGTTAAGCCGCGTGTTGCTGAAATAAATGAAGAGATTGATCATTATTACGATCTGCTTGAAAAAGAGGTTATTGCTAAAAATTATGTTGACCAAAATTGTGATCGTTTATTAAGCTCAATCACTAATGTTATTAGTTCAACAAAATTAGTAAGTGATGAAGCAACCTTTGTGCAGCAGAGCTATCATTTAAATGAAAAAGATGCAGAAATACCAAAAGTTGCATTAAAGCAATTAGAGGCTTTACAACGTCGCTATGACTTATTGGCGATGCGTGTTAGAGAGGAAAAATCTGCATACTCAAGTTTGCAGGAAGAATTGATTGAAATTAGTGATGAACTTGAGCGTATTCATGAGGAGCAAGGTCATTTATCGAATACAATGAAGAAGCTACGAATTGATGAAAACAAGGCTCGCTCGCAAGTAGAAAACTTAAAAAAATCATTACAAGAAACAGACCGGTTATTAAATAAGGCTAATATTCCAGGTATCCCTGAAGAAATGGATGCACGTCTAGATGAGGCAGCAGAGCACATTTATGTAGTTATGCAAAGCCTTCAAGAAGTACCTCTCAACATGGGAACGGTTCATAATAATTTAAATGCCGCAACACTTTGTGTGGAGGATGTAAAAGCAAAGGCACATGAATTGATTGAAAATGTAATGCTGATTGAACGTATTATTCAGTATGGTAATCGTCATCGTGCAACAAATCCAAAATTGAATGCACGTTTAAAAGAAGCAGAAAAAGCTTTCCATCAATTCCGTTATTCCAAGGCATTAGAAGAAGCTGGAACGGCAGTTGAAGAAATGGAGACAGGTGCTTTAAAACGAATTCAAGCAATTGTAGCAGAAGAACCAATGTCAAAATAGTTAAAGCAAAATAATATAAGTGGCATCGGCTGTCTAAAAAGTATAGTGAATACTTTTAGACAGCCTTGTTTATTTAAGAGAAAATAGGGGTGTTCAAATTGCAATTATTTATTCGAGGAATGAATGAAATGTATGCGATTGATATTTTAAATTGGAAATATGAAGCACCGTATGATTTTTATAACAATAAATTTTGCGACGAATCTCTAAAAGAATTACTCGATAATCCGTATTATTCAATTGTAAATGATCAAGAAGAGCTAGTCGGTTTTTTCTGTACAGGAACATCTGCACAAGTACCTAAAGGCCATGACTATGGCGCATATATAGACGGATGCATTGATGTCGGAATAGGGATGAAGCCTGAGTTAACAGGAAGAGGTTATGGGTTAGAATTTTTTTCATTTATCTTAAATCACCTACAACAAAAAAATACTTCTTCTCTTCGTTTAACAGTAGCTACATTTAATACAAGAGCAATTCACCTATATGAAAAATTAGGCTTTGAAAAAGTTATGAACATCACTGCTTCAACTGAATTTATAACAATGAAGAAAGGTTAATGAATCAGCTAGTCAATTAAGAAAAATTTGTAGGATCGGTTGTTTTTCTTGAATTACTAGTGTGAAATTAGCTTACAATATGGTATTAAAATATAGTTAAATGTAGTAGCAATGGATTTTACTGAAAGTAGAGGGTGATATTTCAAAAAAACGTATGCTATGTATATAAGTTGATCTTCGTTACGACTGGGCGACTCCTCGAGGATTAGCAATAGAGGAACGAAGGCTAAAACCATCACGTCCTGTGATAACGCCTTCGTGACCAACATCGTGTTGACCTGAGGAAGCGGATGTTTTCTGTGCGAAAGCGAAGCGTCAGCAACAATGTTTTATCTGTGCGAAAGCGAAGCGACAGCAACAATGTTTTATCTGTGCGAAAGCGAAGCGACAGCAACAATGTTTTATCTGTGCGAAAGCGAAGCGA
>NZ_LIYL01000001.1:70138-202956 GCF_001278875.1 Lysinibacillus sp. FJAT-14222
TATATGAAATGACCACTGGAAAAGACATGATTACTGGACAAAAAGTGGTAATTCCAAAAGGTGGATCAAAGTATATAAATTTAGAAAGCTCCTGTCCTGTGCCTCAGAATAAAGGTAAAACTAAAAAAGAAAAAGAACGTGAAATAATAGACAAATTTATAGAAGAACAAAGAAATCATGAAAAGAAACTATTAAAATCCACATTTAATTTCTTTTTCGAAGATATTGAAACAATGTTAAGTCCTGACTCAACATGGAAAGAACGAGCTGAAGCTGCATTTTATACATTCTATAAACCTGCGAAAGTGGCTGATAAAGCAAAAGATGGAGCAAAAATTATAGAAAGTCAGGCAGAGCATGCAAAAAAAGAAAAGGAGATTACGGGAAATAAGGGCACCGGTAAAGATTTTAAAAACTACTCAGCTAAAGAAATTGAGAGGAAGTTTGACTTGAAGAAAGGGGAGTTCCACCAAGTGAAACAGGATATAGTTAAAGACCTTACCAATAAAAACTCTCCGTATAAAGACTCTATGAAAAAGGTGGGTAATAATCCAGATATTCATCTAAGTTCAGATGGTACAATCAGAGTAATGTCTAAAGATGGAAAGACTTCGTTTGATACTAATTGGAATATAAAAGATTTTCTACCGTAAGAAAGGTGATAACTATGTCATTTGAAGTAAATATATTAGTGGTTAATCAAAATAAACCCTTACCAATTCCATTTCTCTCTTTTATAGAAGTAATAAATGAAGTGGACGATAAAATGGTTTTGAGATTAGAATGTACATGGAAATTTATGAGTCAAACAAAAGGGATTTGGTATTCATTAGTTAAAGAAGATGATGGGATAAAAAATGCATTTTTACTTTGTACCTCTGATTTTGAAATAGAGTCAGAAAAATTACCTATACCTTTTTGGATTGACGATGAGGATGTTATTTATAACTTAACTCCATTAATTATTCATAAGGAATATATAGAAGAGTTTGAAGTAATATTAGAATTTTTAGTTAAACAATCTCCAACTAGTACCTTAATGTTTTTAGCTAGATATCAGGGTGGTGATTATGAGATTATTCAAGGCACTATATCACTTAGTAATTTTATTCAAGATTTAAAAAATAAAAAAATATTGTTTAATGTATGCTATATAATCACTAATGATTAATTGTTATAACCTTGATTGGCTAAATGCCTTTCAAGGTNAAGCGACAGCAACAATGTTTTATCTGTGCGAAAGCGAAGCGACAGCAACAATGTTTTATCTGTGCGAAAGCGAAGCGAAGCAACAAAAGCGGCTCATCGAACGCCCCCAGTCGGAACGGAAATCAACCCCACGTTACGTTCATAGTTAAATTCTTTGGTGCCACTCTATAAAGGGTAGTTTTCACATTAAAAGCTAACAAATAAGTGATTAATTTAGAATAATTGTTAAAGTTAGTGGTCAATTGCTGCAGATTGCGTTATGATAAATACCGTTAAATCAACGTTTTGAAAGTGTGTGAATATAATGGGAGTTAATACAATCTATTTAGACAACAGTGCAACAACAAAACCTTTAAAAGAGGTTATGCAAGCATTTATGGTAGTGAATGAGCAGTATTATGGCAATCCTGCTTCCATTCATGCAATGGGTGTTGAATCAAACGAATTATTAATGCGTGCACGTGAGCAAGTAGCAGATATTTTGCATACAGAAGCAAAAAATGTGCTATTTACATCAGGTGGTACTGAGTCCAATAACACGGCTATATTTGGTTTAGCACGTAGCAATACACATAAAGGAAATCATATTTTAACAACTGAAATTGAACATCCATCTGTTCTAGAGTCCGTTAAGCAGCTTGAACTAGAGGGCTTTGACGTAGAATATTTACAAGTAGATAAGAATGGAGTTATTTCTTTAGAAGAGCTTCGTGCAAAAGTGCGAAAGGATACCATTTTAGTAAGCATGCTGCATGTAAATAATGAAATGGGTGCTATCCAACCAATTTTTGAAGCTGCGAAAATTATCCATGAATCGAGTCGTGCAGCTTTTCACGTTGATGCTGTACAAAGCTTTGGAAAGTTACCGATATCATTTACCGATGACGAGGGTCCAGACTGTATTTCGATTTCTGGCCACAAAATTCATGGCTTTAAAGGCACAGGCGTACTAGCATTCCGAAAAAAAATGAAATGGCAACCGTATGCACTTGGTGGAGGGCAGGAGTTTGGTTTACGTAGTGGAACAGTAGCTGTCCCGCAAGCTGTGGCCTTATCTAAAGCAGCACGAATAGCAGTGGAGACGATGAATGATCGTGCGAAAAAATACCGTCAATGGAATGAAGAAATATGCACGCAATTACGTAGATATGGTGATGTAGTGCATATTTTATCGACGCCACAAGGAGCGGCACATATTTTATCTTTTAGTATTCGCGACTTAAAAGGTGAAATCATTATCAATGCATTACAAAAACGCGATGTTATTGTATCAACGTCGAGTGCTTGTTCATCGAAACAAACAAAAACAAGCCATGTTGTTGAAGCTCTTAATCTTGATGAGCATTTTAAAAAGGGTGTCATTCGCTTAAGCTTTGGCGCATATGTAACAGATGAAGATATAGTAAAGTTTAAACAAGTATTAGATGAAGTATTGATGGAACTTAAAGGAGAATTATAATAATGATTTGGAAAGAAATTTTAATTCGATATGGTGAGCTTTCTACAAAAGGTCGCAACAAAATGGATTTTATTCGTCGCTTACGTGAAAACATTCGTCATGCGTTTGCGGATTTAGGACACTTACACATTCGCACAGAGCGCGATCGTATGTTTATCGCCATTCAAGATGAAACACAGATGGACGTGCTATTAAAAGGATTACCTAAAATTTTTGGTATCCAATCATTTAGTCCAGTGGCAGCATGTGAAAAAGACATCGAGGCCATGAAAAAACTTGCCATAACAATTATGGATACATTTAAAAATGAGCAGCTTACTTTTAAAGTAGAAGTAAAGCGTACAGATAAAACATTTCCGTTAGAATCACATGCCATTCAGCGCGAAATTGGTGGTTATGTATTACCACAATATCAAAATTTATCAGTAAAGGTGAAGAAGCCTGATATCGAACTTCGTGTAGAGGTGCGTCATGATGCAACATATATGATGGCACAAGTTATTGCGGGTGCAGGTGGAATGCCTGTAGGCTCTAATGGTAAATCTTTATTAATGCTTTCTGGTGGTATAGATAGTCCTGTCGCTGGTTATTTAATGATGAAACGTGGAGTGCGCTTAGAAGCGATTCATTTCTTTAGCCCACCGTACACAAGCCAAAACTCATTGGAAAAAGTAAAGGTACTTGCTAATGAATTAACGAAATTTGGAGCTAGTATACGTTTACACGTCATTCCTTTCACTGAAATCCAAGTTCTTATTAAAGAAAAAGTACCTTCTAATGTCTCTATGACAACAACTCGTCGTATGATGCTAAAAGTAGCTGACAAAGTACGTGAAGAAATTGATGCCCTAGCAATTGTTACAGGTGAAAGTCTTGGACAAGTAGCGAGTCAAACACTGGAGAGTTTAACTGCTATTAATGCTGTAACCAACACACCAATTTTACGCCCATTAATCTCCTCAGATAAATTAGAAATTATCGATATTGCAGAGAAAATTGGCACATATGAAACGTCTATCCAGCCATTTGAAGATTGCTGTACTATTTTCACTCCAGCAAGTCCAAAAACAAAACCAAAGCTTGAAAAGGTTGAGCATTATGAAAGCTTCTCTGATTTTGATGAATTAATTGAACGAGCTGTGAAAAATCGAGAGGTCTATATTTTCCCGAAAAAAGAACAAGAAGCCGATAAATTTGCAGATCTTCTATAGAAGAAACTTGCGATTTCTTAAGAGCAGACTCAAAAGTCCATTTTGAGTCTGCTTTTTTTAGTCTGCTTCCTTCGTAGGTACAATTTACCTATAAAATTTTTGTATTAAAAATCTAATAACGCACATTCTATATTCACAAGGAGGTGAGAAACATGGCAAACAACAACAACCGCAGTTCAAACCAGCTTGCAGTACCTGGAGTACAACAAGCGCTTGATCAAATGAAATACGAAATTGCACAAGAATTTGGTGTTCAATTAGGAGCTGACGCTTCAGCTCGTGCTAACGGTTCCGTTGGCGGTGAAATCACTAAACGTCTTGTACAAATGGCAGAATCTCAATTAAAAGGTATGCCGAACAACAACCAATAATTGCCTAATCAGCATTTATTAAACTTAAAACCAGTGACCGTAAAAGGCACTGGTTTTAGTTTGTTTAGATTTTTAATTTTTATCCCGTATTAATGTGCAGTGAAATTCAGCGAGGAGATTAACTGTCTGTAAATAATGATTTAAATGTAGAGACTGTATTTGAAATATCTTCACTTTCGCAAATTGCAGAAATAACAGCGATTCCATCCGCACCTGCTTTACATACTGTATGTGCATTCAAGCAGTTTATGCCTCCGATTGCAACGATCGGGAGCTCGGGATATTGTATCCTTACTTGCTGTAAGAACTCAGTTCCACTAGGTGGTTTTGCGTCGTTTTTAGAAGTGGTTGAAAAAATAGGGCCAATTCCTACATAGTCAGCGCCATATTGTAGAGCAGTTTGTAATTCAGTTTGTGAATGAACAGAAACACCTAGAATCATGTTGCCAATTTTTTCACGTACCATCGACACAGGTAAATCCTCTTGTCCAATATGAACACCTTCCGCTCCAAGTTTTACAGCAAGCTCTACATCATCGTTGACGATAAACGGAACATTATACTGTTGACAGAGCTTTTGACATTCTCGTGCAAAATTTTCATAGGCTTGCCCAGTTAGTGTATTTGGTCCTTTTTCACGGAATTGAAACATAGTAATACCAGATTGTAGAGCCTTCTCTAGAACGGTTATTGGCTTCTTATTTAAAACATTACCAGTACCCATAATAAAATATAACTGTAGATCGTTACGTTTCATGAATGATCACCTCACAGGAGTCCTTATAGTTTTGATAGGCAAAATGATTTGTTGGACCATGACCATTACCAATAGATAAATCGTGAGTAATTGCTAATTGAATAAATTTTTTTGCTTCCTCAATCGCTTCTTCTATAGGTAACCCACGGCCAAGAAAAGCGGTTAATGCAGCGGAAAACGTACAGCCTGTACCATGTGTATTTTTTGTTGCGATACGAGAGGACTGCATGGAAAATGACCGACCGTCTTGAAAAAATACATAATCAATCGCATAATATTGATCTGCTAAATGACCGCCTTTAATAATGACACATTGAACCCCCATTTGTAATAAGACATGAGCTGCTTCTTTAATATCTGCTAAAGAATTGATTTTCTTTCCGGCAAGGGTTTCGGCTTCAGGTATGTTCGGTGTTACGATTGTTGCTAAAGGTAGTAAATAACTACGTATTGCATCAATTGCTTCTTGCTGTAATAAGCTTTCGCCACCTTTTGCAATCATGACAGGATCAACAATAAGCGGAATATTTACTTCGGATAAAATATGTGCAATTGATTGAATTATTTCGGAGGAAAACAACATTCCTGTTTTAACAGCACTTATTGAAAAATCCTCGATTAGCGCTTTAAGTTGTTTCTCAACGAAGCTAACTTCAATTGGTAGGACATCCGATACACCAAGTGTGTTCTGGGCAGTCAAAGCTGTAATAACAGACGTTCCAAATACCTTTAATTCCTGAAACGTTTTTAAATCAGCCTGTATGCCTGCGCCACCACCACTATCTGAACCTGCAATTGTCGTTACAATATGCATCATTCTACACCATCCTTGGAAAGCCGGTGTAGTTCATTCAATACTGCAATTTGAAAATCGCCAATGTATTGAGTGGAAGAAGCAGCTTGTTCTGCCACTTTTTTATAAAGCGACAATGTATCTACCAATTGGGTAAAGGGTTTATTTCCTGTGGCGTAGGCGGCACAACAAATGGCACTCAATAAGCAACCTGTTCCAGTGACTTCTGTCATTTGAGGATTTCCACCTGTAATCCATTGCTGATGTTCGCCATCAGTAATAAAATCCTTTTCACCGGTCACAATAACAATACAATTATTAAGTTGAGCTATTTGCTTTGCCTCTATTTCTAAAGAAATTGAACCATGACCACTATCTACGCCTTTTTGTTGCCAGTCTACATTGGCAATAGCCGCAAGCTCTCCAATATTACAACGAATTGCTGCAAACTTAATTTCCTTCAGTAATTGCCGTACCGTCTGTTTTCGGTAAGTTGTTGCACCTGCAGCAACAGGATCTAAAATAATGGGAATGCCAAGAGCATTTGCTTTTTTTCCTGCAAGTAACATTGATTCTTTCATATGCTCATTAAGGGTACCTATATTTATCAATAAGCCTGAGGCAATCGTGACCATTTCTTCAACCTCATGACTGTCATCAGCCATGACTGGAGAAGCACCTATTGCTAATAAGCCATTTGCTTGAAAATTAGCCACGACGTAATTGGTAATACAGTGAATAAGTGGATTTTTTTTACGAATAGTACGAAATATCAATCTAAGTCCTCCTTGTTGGATGGACGTAAGCGTGCAAAAAAGGCTCTTTTTCGTGCAAAAAAAACACGCAAAAGAGCCCTTCATCAGTAATTAGATGTGATTTGCTCCCTACGTCAGTATTAACTAACAGGTTCAAAGGGTCAGGTTTTACCTTCTCAACTCTAAGTGAGTCCCCCTGCAATCATTCTTTTAGTTGACCAAAATGTACCATATTTTTCATTCGTGTTCAATAGGGAGATTTTTTAGAACCAATTCGTGACTGATGCCATATAGCAGAGCATGATAGTTGTCATGACTTTATTAAAATAGAGTACCTTCCATTGAAAATGATGAAAATTGAGTTTTATAATGAGCATAACAAAAGGGGGCATTTGCCATGAAAAGACAAGATTTAATTGCACCAGAATGGTATAACATTTCAGAGGAAATTGAAAAATATGCAAAGGATTCTACCAAAAATGCATTAATAGTTTATAACGAAGACGAGGAAATTCAGTACATAACATATGCTACTTTACTTGAAAAGGCGAATCAGGCAGCGCATGTACTTACATCTCAAGGTTTAACAAAAGGTGATGTTATTTTAGTCATGGTGCCGAGGTCAGTTGAAGCGTATATCGTATATATTGCTGCCTTAAAGGCAGGTTTAACCATTATCCCAAGCTCAGAAATGCTGAGAACTAAAGATATTGAATATCGAATCAATCATGCTAATGCAAAAGGTGTTGTTGCATTTGAGCCTTATATTGAACAATTTAATGATGTGGAAAATTTACAAAACATACAGCGATTTGTCATTGGTTATGCACATGAACCTTGGCAGCCGTTGCTTGAAAAAATGCAAAGCCAACCAACAACCTATATAAGTTCTACACCAACTAAGAGTACAGACATTGCATTTTTAGCATATACGAGTGGTACTACGGGCAATCCAAAGGCAGCCGTACATACACATAGTTGGGGTTATGCACACTTAAGAACGACTGCACCGAATTGGTTAGGTGTCCAAGAAGGTGACATTGTATGGGCAACAGCAGCTCCAGGCTGGCAAAAATGGATCTGGAGTCCGTTCCTCGCTACATTAGGAAGCGGTGCAACAGCATTTGTCTACAAAGGTAACTTTGATGCGGCAACATATCTTGGGCTGCTTGAAAAATTCAATATTAATATTCTGTGCTGTACACCAACCGAATATCGATTTATGGCAGCGCTTGAAAATTTACAAGATTTCAATTTAAGTACAATCCGTCAGGCTGTGTCAGCGGGTGAACCTTTAAATAGCGAAGTGATAAAAGTATTTTCGGAGGTCTTGAATTTACAAGTACGAGATGGCTATGGACAAACAGAAAATACATTACTTGTTGGTACAATGGTAGGAATGGGGGCTAGAATGGGTTCAATGGGTAAACCTACTCCGGGTAATACAGTTGAAATTATCAATGATTTTGGAAATCCTGTTGCAATTGGAGAAGTTGGAGACATTGCTGTACATTGTGAAACACCCGCGTTATTTAAAAAATATTTGAATGATCCAGAACGTACAAATTTACAATTTAGAGGCGATTGGTATATTACCGGAGATCGTGCATATAAAGATGAAGATGGCTATTTTTGGTTTGAAGGACGAGGAGATGATGTCATTATATCGTCTGGCTATACGATAGGTCCATTTGAAGTAGAAGATGCATTATTGAAGCATCCAACAGTTAAAGAAACTGCCGTTGTTGCAAGTCCAGATGAGGTTCGTGGAAATATTGTAAAGGCGTTTGTTGTGCTTCATGATGGAGTGATTGGTAATGAAACACTTATTAAAAAACTACAAAACCATGTAAAAACTTTAACAGCACCTTATAAATATCCTCGTGCGATTGAGTTTGTAACAGAGCTACCAAAGACTACATCAGGTAAAATTCGTCGTGTCGAATTGCGTCAGCAAGAGAAAATTCAATATATCAGTCATTATTAATTTCCTAGGAAATAATGTCGAAAATCAAAGTTCCTATTTTTTATGAACTTTGATTTTTTTTATAAAATTAGGTAATGTATTATAGGTTGAATAGGTTAAAACTGTTGCATAAATTGGCTCATTACCAAAATTTAGAGATGGCATTTATTAAAACGTATGACATGTCTATAAGTTGATTGGAGTAGAGGCTGGGCGATTCCCTGTGGATTAGCGTCAGATGAGACTCTAGAGCGAGCCGGGTAAACGGAGACTAAAAGCATCACGGCCTGTGATAATGACTTCGTGACCAACATTCTGTGGCTGTCGCACAGAAAACATTTGTCGCTGTCGCTTTGCTTTCGCACATAAATGTTGCCCCAAGCGGCTCATCGGACGCCCCAAAGAGAGCGCCCAGTCGGAACGGGGATTAACCCCATGTTATAGTGATGGGCCATATTATTGCAATAAAATGAAACAAATTAAAATGTCAATCGTATAACGTTATGAGGAGGCGGAAAGACATGAATGTTAAAAGGTGGGCTGCTTTAATAATTGCAGGTGTATTATTAGTATTTTCCTTGGGGATCAACACCATTTTTGCAATATTTAAATCGAATCTCTTTAGCAATTTTGATAGCTTAGTGGATGGGAACAATTTGGCGGTAATGGAAAAGGTTAAAGAAAACGGCAATATGGATAAACGTATTGCTTACTTAAAGGTTGATGGTACGATTCAAGATATTGGATCAAGTACATTATGGCAACCAGTTACGTATGATCATCAATTTTTCTTAAATCAATTAGACAATATTTTAAATGATAAGTCTGTGCAAGGTATCGTCTTAAGTGTTAATTCACCAGGTGGCGGTGTAAAGGAATCAGCAGAAATATATAAAAAGCTTTTAAAAATTAAAGAAGAGCGACAAATTCCAATCTATGTTTCTATGGATTCTATGGCAGCTTCAGGTGGTTATTACATTTCAGCACCTGCAGATAAAATATTTGCGCAACGTGATACAATTACAGGTTCGATTGGTGTCATTATGCAATCCATTAATTATCAGGCGCTTGCTGAAAAAGTTGGTTTTAAATATGAAACGTTTAAATCTGGTGAACATAAGGATATGCTTAGTCCAATGCGTGAAGTGACAGCAGAAGAGCGTGCTATGATGCAAGATATGATTAATGAAACATATGAGGAGTTCGTTAATATTGTTGAAAATGGACGTAATATGTCTGAAGCTGATGTAAAAAAAGTTGCAGATGGTCGAATCCTTAGTGGTACAAAGGCTCTTGAAGCAGGCTTAACTGATGCAATTGGTGATGAAGAAGCAACAGTTACTGCATTGCGTGAAGACTTTGGTTTAGAGGACGCAGAATTATTTGAGTATTCATATGATGTGGGTGGCTGGCAATCGTATGTGGGTATGAAGATTGGATCAATGTTTGGTCCATCTGCTGAAGAAAAAATGCTGATGAAAATTATGGCGGATTATAAAGCACCAAAAATGATGTACCTATATGGCGAATACTAAGGAGGGAGTACAATGACAAACAATGAAATTGTTATGCAAAGTTCACCCTCTATGGAGAATGCTCTCCTAATTGATAAGCCAATTACGAATAAAAATTATGCATTAAAAACAGCAGGCTTTTGGATACGTTTTTGGGCATTTTTATTGGATGGATTAATTATTACAGCAGTAGGCGGGGTTCTCGTTAATCCAATTTTTTATCTAATGGATTGGTCATTATCTGAAACAGTGTGGTATGCACCAATGTCGATTATATCTGCTATTCTCTATTACAGCTATTTCGTATTAATGACGAAATTTTTTGGTCAAACATTAGGGAAAATGATATTTGGATTACGTGTTATTTCATTAAAACATGAGAAGCTGACTTGGTCAGATGTGTTATTCCGTGATTGGATAGGGCGTATCATAAACAACATTTTTATACCACTTTATATTCTTGTAGGTATTTTACCGAACAATCAAGGTCTACATGATTTTTTTGCGGATACAACAGTTGTTCATGAAAAAGTTTATATTGAAAAAGATATTATGCAACCATCTTTGCCAATTAAAGAGGAAAATTCTGAAGCTGCACCTCTAGAGGAAAAACCTGAACCTAAAAAGCATGAGGAAAAAAACGAAGAATAATGGTTAGAGCTGTCTCGTTATAGTGAGACAGCTCTTTGTTTTTGTGATAAAACAGTAATTGATGGATAGCTAGTTAGAAAATGTATGCCATGTATATAGTTTGATCTTCGTTCCGACTGGGCGACTTCTTGGGGATCAGCGTCAAGCAAATTGGCTCATCGGACGCCCCCAGGAAGCTCTGCTCTGTGCGAAAGCGAAGCGTCAGCAACAAAACGTCCAGTCGGAAATCAACCACACGTTATGGTGATGATCCTGGAAAATGGTGCAGCCCTAAGCAAACAAGGTTGCACAGGTGCGAAAAGAATTTTTCAAAACCGTTTTTGATAAGCTGTCTCAGTTGCAATTAATTCCCTACATTTAGTAATATTATGTACATATGATAATTAGGAGGCGTTTATATGGCACAAGTAACATTTAAAAATGGCCCAGTAACACTTGTAGGTAACGAAGTAAAGGTTGGAGACCAAGCACCAGATTTCACTGTATTAGCGAATGACCTGTCACCTGTTACATTAAAAGAGTCAAAGGGGAAAATTCGTTTATTTAGTGTTGTACCATCATTGGATACTGGCGTATGCGATGCGCAAACACGTCGTTTTAATGAAGCGGCAGCAAGCTTAGGTGATAATGTAGTTATCTATACGGTATCTGTTGACCTTCCATTTGCTCAAAAACGTTGGTGTGGTGCAGCGGGGATTGATGCTGTTCAAACAGTTTCAGATCACCGTGACCTGTCATTTGGTGAAGCATACGGTGTCTACATCCAAGAATTACGTCTTCTAACACGTGCAGTATTTGTTGTAGATGCAAATGACAAAGTGACATATGTGGAATATGTTCCTGAGGCAACAGACCATCCAAACTATGAAGCGGCAATTGCAGCTGTCAAATCACTAGCATAATTTATTGATTTTAGGCTAAGATATTACTAGACAAAGGGGCTGTGACAAGTTTTTGTCACGGCTCTTTTCTGCGTGAAAGGAAGTTATGTATGGAAAATATCGAGAAGTTATTTGGTATGCTAAATGAACATGCTGAAAAGACAGAAAAAGAACATAATACTACATTGCTAGAGGGTATTTTAGATGGCTTAGAGGCATGGTTGGATGGGGAAGTTAATTTTTCACAAGACGGTGCTACGAAGGAAGATGTGCGCAAAGCAATTCAAATTGCTGTTTTAAAGGGGATGCGAAAAGGCTCTCAGCCGAATCACCAAATGACACCGGATACTCTTGGGTTATTAGTTGGTTATTTTGTGGAGCAAATATTTGCAGATCGTCTAGAAACAGAAAAAATTTCTATTTTGGATCCTGCAGTAGGTACAGGGAATTTACTACTAACAGTTATGAATTTATTAGATGGGAAAATAGAAGCAACAGGTGTGGAGGTTGATGAGCTACTTATTCGATTAGCGGCTGCTACTGCTGATTTGACGGAGCAACCGGTTTCATTATATCGCCAAGATGCTTTACAAAATCTATTAGTAAATCCTGTTGATGCTATTGTTTGTGATCTGCCAGTCGGATATTATCCGAATGAAGATGTTGCGTTAGAGTATGAACTATGCGCTTCAGAAGGAATGAGTTATGCACACCACTTATTTATTGAGCAGTCCATTAACTATACGAAGGATGGAGGCTACTTATTTTTCCTAGCACCAACCCATCTCTTTGATTCTGAGCAGTCGAAACAACTGCATAAATACATTCAAAAGCATGCTTGGATTCAAGCAATTATTCAATTGCCAGATACAATGTTCGCTAATAAAGCCCTTGAAAAGAGCATTGTCATTTTACAAAAGCAAAGTAAGGATTTCAAGGCACCTAAAGAGGTGTTGTTAGCAAAAGTGCCAAATATGCAAAATAAACAAGCTCTTGCTATGTTCTTTGACAAAGTGAAGATGTGGCAAGAAGAGAAATAAGTAAAAAGAGGCTGAGACATAATTGGTCAAAACCTTAAAAAGCGCAAGAAATCAATTTTAGAAACGTTGATTTCTTGCGCTTTTCTGATGTGAATTTTTTTAATTGTGCTATAAAAAATCAGGTATGTTGATTAACCATTTTTTATCCATCCTAATTAATTAGAAGTCTGATTTCCGCTACGGGCTACTCGTTTTCCTGCGGGCGAGCGACGAGCCGCTTCCTCCGCTGCGTTGCCGCTGACACTTCGTTTTACGACCCTTTAATCTCATTGACATAATAGTTTTTTCAACAATATGAAAAAGGTATCCGAAATTGGATACCTTTTATGTAATGCAAAATTAAATTTCAGGTGTACGGATAACAAGTACGTCACATTTAGCTGAGCGTACAATTGCTTCAGAAACTGAACCGATTAGGAAGCGTTCTACTGCATTTAGACCAGTTGCACCACAGATGATTAAGTCTGCGTCTACGATTTTAGAAAGCTCTTTTGTAATGATATTTTTTGGTGAGCCGTATTCAATTACAAGGTTAACGTTTGCTAAGCCTTCTTCTTCAGCTTGTTTTTTGTAACCATTTAATAGTTCTTCAGAGAATGCTTGAGCACGCTCAGCAATTGAACGGTCATATGCTTCGATTGCAGCGAATGAACGAGTGTCAATAACATTTACTAGATTTAATACAGCACCTTCGTTACGTTTTGCAACGTCAATCGATTTACGGAAAGCGTATTCTGCTTCCTTAGAACCGTCTACTGCAACTACAATGCTTTTATATTGATTAGCCATTTGAAATTACCTCCCTGATTTGTATATGTTGATTATACCAAATGATTTTCTAAAGGAAATACTTTCCGAAAGAAAAAATGTGAAAAAGTGAAGACATTTACAGTGATTTCAATTTTTCCTTAACGATTACACCTCCTTAAATTCGCAAAATAAGTATTACTACCAGAAGCATATTTCATTACATATGTGGCGCTTTGCAGTAGCGCGCATCAATGTTTTCATAGGAATCGTTACACGTTGACTTAAACAAAATATTAAAAATTAGATGTGTTGATTTACTATGTTCATCCACTTTTATTATTTTACATTATTAGAATATTGTGAATTTTATCTATTATTATTTTAATTAAAGCATTTTTTGTTTATGTTTGGTAATATGGAAATGCAAGGGGTGCATCAATACATCGAAGTGTGTGTAACAAAATGATGCTTATTTTTTTAGGTAATGGAAGGGGATAGGGAAGATGAAGATTGGTATTCCAAAAGAGATTAAAAACAACGAAAATCGTGTAGCTATGACACCAGCAGGGGTTGTCACATTAACACATGCAGGCCATGAGGTGTACATTGAAACTGGAGCAGGTTTGGGCTCAAGCTTTACAAATGCAGACTACCTTGCAGCAGGTGCTCATATTGTTGAGACAGCAAAAGAGGCATGGGCGCAAGAAATGATCATGAAAGTAAAGGAACCCGTAGCATCAGAATACGATTACTTCTATGAAGGTCAAATCTTATTTACTTATTTACATTTAGCGCCAGAGCTTGAATTAACACAGGCACTTTTAAATAAAAGAGTTGTAGGCATTGCTTATGAGACAGTGCAATTAGCAAATGGTTCTTTACCGCTTTTAACACCAATGAGTGAGGTTGCAGGTAAAATGGCAACGCAGATTGGTGCTCAATTCTTAGAGAAAAATCATGAAGGTAAAGGTATTTTACTGGGCGGCGTATCAGGTGTACCACGTGGTAAAGTAACTGTTATCGGTGGCGGTATTGCTGGAACAAATGCGGCGAAAATAGCTGTCGGAATGGGTGCAGATGTAACGGTCATCGATTTAAGTCCAGAGCGTTTACGTCAATTAGAGGATCTGTTTGGTCGTGATGTTCAAACATTAATGTCCAATCCTTATAATATTGCAGAATCAGTGAAAAACTCAGATTTAGTAGTCGGAGCCGTTTTAATTCCTGGCGCTAAAGCACCAAAACTTGTTTCTGAGGAAATGATTCAGTCAATGCAACCAGGCTCAGTAGTTGTTGATATTGCCATTGACCAAGGCGGTATTTTTGCGACATCCGATCGTGTGACGACACATGATGACCCAACTTATGTAAAACATGGAGTTGTGCATTATGCAGTAGCGAATATGCCAGGGGCTGTACCACGTACATCAACAATTGCTTTAACAAATAATACAATTCCTTATGCACTTCAAATTGCAAATAAGGGTTATAGACAAGCATGTGGTGAAAACGCTGCACTGAAAAAAGGTGTTAATACTATAGATGGTCATCTAGTTTACAAGGCTGTTGCAGATTCTCAAGGTCTGCCATATGTAAATGTTGATGAGTTAATTCAATAAATGAAAATAAGGGAGCAGTTCAATTTGATACGCTCCCTCATTATTATTCTAGCATTTCAATATAATATTCCAATACTAATAGATTTCATCCCCTTTATATAAACAACTTTTTTAAAAGGACTTATAGTGAATCTTTTGGTACATAAAAAACAGAATATTTTAATTAGTTGCTATTTTAGGTGAATTATTGAAAGTAAAGAGGATGAAATATATGCAACATGAAAAAACTCAAAAAAAATCGTTTGTCAATAAGATGCTCGACATAATTGAACGTACTGGTAATAAACTGCCAGATCCGATTACATTATTTGTTATTATGGCATTATTAGTACTCGTCTTTTCTTGGGTATTAGATGCAATGGGTGTTTCGGCTGTAAAACCAGGAACGAATGAAACGATAGAGGTCGTTAATTTATTGAGTCGAGAGGGCTTAATTTTAATCGTTACACAAATGCAAAGTAATTTCACAGGATTTCCGCCACTTGGCTTAGTTATTGTATCAATGATTGGAATTGGTTTGGCGGAACAGACAGGTCTGATTTCTGCGATTATGAAAAAGACTGTTATGAGCGCACCACAAAAATTGATTGTACCAGTGATTATTTTAACAGGTTTAGTGGGCAATTTGGCTGCAGATGCGGCTTTCATTATTTTACCTCCAGTGGCAGCACTTATTTTTATGAGTGTAGGACGTAACCCTCTAGCAGGTTTAATTGTGACGTATGCGGCTGTTGCTGGTGGCTTTAGTGCAAACTTATTAATTAGTTCACTCGATGTATTATTATTAGGTATTACAGAATCAGCTGCTCATATTGTAGATCCAGATTATACAGGTCGCGCTACAATGAACTATTATTTCTTAATTGCTTCAACATTTCTTTTAATATTTATCGGTACATGGGTGACAAAAAAGTTTACAGAACCCCGCTTTGGCGATTATAAAGGAGAAATTAGCGTACTCGAACCATTGACACCGCTAGAGATGCGTGGTTTAAGGTGGGCAGCGATTGTTGCTATTATATATTCTGCGATTATTGCATATACAGTTATACCATCAAACGGTCTACTACGAGATCCTGAAACAGGGGGCTTTTTAAATTCACCATTTATGACAGGTATTGTACCAATTATGCTGTTCTTTTTCCTATTACCAGCGTTGGCATATGGTATTGCAGCAAAAGAGGTGAAGAGTGACAAGGACGTAGCAGAAAAAATATTTAAATCAATTGCAGATATGTCATCGTTTATCGTACTTGCATTTGTTGCTTCACAAATGATTGCGTACTTCAACTGGAGTAATATTGGCTCAATTGTTGCGATTAAAGGAGCAGAATTTTTACAGGCATTAAATTTCACAGGTTTACCAATGATTATCGGGTTTGTTATCATTTGTGCATTCGTTAATTTACTGATTGCGAGTGCCTCTGCAAAATGGGCATTATTAGCACCGATTTTTGTACCGATGTTTATGTATCTTGATTATTCACCAGCAGTTACACAAGTAGCGTATCGGGTAGGAGATTCGATTACAAATCCTATTACACCGATGCTTGCATATTTTGCTATTTTATTAGCATTTGCAAGACGTTACGATAAAAATATCGGTATCGGAACACTAATTTCAGCGTTATTCCCATATACTATATTCTTCGCGATTGGTTGGATTATATTATTCGCCATTTGGTTCTTATTGGGATTACCACTTGGACCAGGAGATTACATTTATCTTCATTAAGCAGAAGAATCCCACCACTATAGGTGGTGAGATGAATGCGGATTTAAGTTACTCATCAGCGGGTGTTCAAACACCTGTACCTGTCGCTACGCTTTCGGTACAAAAGACATTTGCTGAAATAGAGGAACTCAATCTAAGAACGCCATGTTCTGTGGTAATTTATCTGTGCGAAAGCGAAACGACAGCAACAACACACGACTGAGTGACGCAATTATGCCGAGGCATAATTGATAATAATAGGAGGGGTTTGAATGACTACACAACATGTACAACTTTCAACATTACTTGAACAATTTGAGGAGGAAATGATTACACTGCGTCGTCATTTTCATGAAAATCCAGAGCTTTCTTTTGAAGAGGTAGAAACCCCTAAAACAATTGCTGCGTTTCATCGTGCATTAGGACATGAGGTGCGAGAAGGCGTAGGGGGTAATGGAGTTGTCGCAAAGCTTATTGGGGGTAAACCAGGTAAAACAGTGGCACTTCGAGCAGATTTCGATGCATTAGCAATTACGGAAGAGACAGGGCTACCATTCCAATCTAAAATCAAGGGTCGAATGCACGCTTGTGGGCATGATGGTCATACAGCAACACTACTTGTATTAGCGAAGGCATTAAACAAAATGCAAGCAGATTTAGCAGGAACGATTGTTTTCATCCATCAACACGCAGAAGAAATAGCGCCGGGTGGAGCAAAGTCTATGATTGAGGATGGCTGTCTAGAAGGTGTCGATGTTATTTTCGGAACGCATTTATGGGCTCCTGCAGAACTTGGTAAAGTGCAAATTGCATCTGGACCATTGATGGCTGCGGCAGATTCTATTGATATTACAATCAAAGGGAAGGGTGGGCATGGCTCTACACCAAATGAAACGAAAGATTCGATTGTACTAGCTGCACAATTTATTACGAATTTACAACAGCTTGTAGCACGCCGAGTAAATCCACTACGCCCAGCTGTAGTGTCAATTGGACATATTGAAGCACTCAACCCATTTAATGTTATAGCAGATAAAGTGTATATGAAAGGAACGGTTCGTACATTCCATAACGAAGAGCGTGATCTCCTTGAACAAGAAATTGAAGAAGTACTAATAGCTACTTGCTATTTAACAAAGGCTGAGTATGAATATGAATACCGTAGAGGCTATCCACCTGTTGTGAATCATCCAGCAGAAACTGAGCATGTTATCGAGGCAGCCAAAAAGGTATCTATTGTCGAAGCTGTTGAAATTGTCGATCCTACGATGGGTGGAGAAGATTTTGCTTACTATTTAGAAGAAAAACCAGGTGCATTCTTCTTTGTAGGTGCACAAAACCCTTCTTGGACGGAAGTATATCCTCATCACCATCCCAAATTTGATATTGACGAACGCTCGCTTCGCATTGCTGCAAATGTTTTAGGACAGGCAACTCTTGATTATTTGGAAAAATAATAAATGACATAACGAAAGGAAGCACCACTGCTATAATGGTGCTTCCTTTTTATGTGCGCCCGGCATGCGTATGAACTATAGGGTGCAAGTCCCAAACCTCGAAGACAGAAGTAGAGGTTAGCCAAGAGCAAGGGTGTCCGTGGCGACGCGGAATCTGAAGGAAGCTGGAGGCAAAACACCGGTCCGAGGAACACGAATCTCATATAAGGCTAGGTATGATTGGATGAGTGTGCATAACAACACAAAGTCCTTTCAAGGTCATATCGAGTAAATGAGGCGGATAGATGGTGTGAAAGTGCATGCGCTTACCCGGGGAGGTCTGATGGAAACGCAAAGTACACTTTGTAACCTACTTAGCGATAGGTAGCTGAACCATCAGAAGTCAGCAGAGGTCATAGTACCATTCACTTCTAGAATGAATGGGAAGGACCGAACAATTCGGAGAGAATAGCCCTTGGCATGCAGTTTTCTATGATAAACACAGAAAATCCAGAAGGACCGACTTAATGGAGGTAATGGTGAATCCCATGAGGGACATTGAGCGGGTGCAGTAGAAACTGTTATAAGAAGACAAGCTATTCACGGAGGAGTCGAACGAGATGTTAATGAATCAAATATTATCACGGGAGAATCTGCTTCTCGCACTCAAACGGGTGGAACGAAACAAAGGGAGTCATGGAGTAGACAAAATGCCCGTAAAATTCCTACGACAGCATGTAGTCGAAAACTGGCTAACGATTAAGAAACAAATTCTTGAGGGAACCTACCAACCACAACCAGTTCGCAGAATCGAAATCCCGAAACCTGACGGCGGTGTGCGACTATTAGGAATCCCAACCGTGACAGACCGACTCATTCAACAGGCGATTGCCCAAGTGCTATCCAACCTATACGACCCAAACTTCTCGAATCATAGTTACGGATTTCGACCAAAACGAAGTGCTCACGATGCAATCCGAGAAGCCAAAGGCTATATAAAAGAAGGATACCGCTGGGTAGTAGATATGGACTTAGAGAAATTCTTCGACAAAGTAAACCATGACCGTCTAATGAGTACATTAGCAAAGAAAATTTCTGATAAACCTCTACTCAAGCTGATTCGTAGATACTTACAATCGGGTGTCATGATAAATGGTGTCGTTTATGATACAGATGAAGGAACACCCCAAGGGGGACCACTGAGCCCACTTCTCTCAAACATTGTACTGGATGAATTAGACAAAGAATTAGAGAAACGTGGTCATAAATTTGTCCGTTACGCCGATGACTGCAATATTTATGTGAAAACAAAACGAGCAGGAGAACGAGTGATGGCAAGTATCAAAACTTTTATTGAGAAGACGCTACGATTGAAAATAAATGAGAAGAAATCCGCAGTGGCTCGTCCTTGGCAACGTAAATTCCTAGGATTTAGCTTTACCTCCCGCAAAGAACCACAAGTTCGAATTGCGAAAGAGAGCATAAAGCGAATGAAGAACAAAATTCGGGAATTAACAGCTAGAAAGAAGCCATTTCCAATGGAGTACCGAATTCAACAATTGAATCAATACTTAATTGGGTGGTGTGGCTACTTTGCATTAGCGGATACGAAATCAATATTTGAATCACTGGATGGATGGATTAGAAGAAGACTTCGCATGTGCTTATGGAAGGATTGGAAGAAACCTCGTACGAAAGTGCGCAACCTCATTCGCTTAGGAGTTCCAGACTGGAAGGCTTACGAATGGGGCAATACTCGCAAGAGTTACTGGCGTATTTCGAAAAGTCCAATATTACACAGAACCCTTGGTAACTCTTATTGGAGTAACCAAGGGCTCAAAAGTCTGCAAGCTCGTTATGAAATCTTGCGTTATTCATCTTAATTGAACCGCCGTATACGGATCCGTACGTACGGTGGTTGGAGAGGTCGGGAGTTAATCACTCCCTCCTACTCGATNTAATTGAACCGCCGTATACGGATCCGTACGTACGGTGGTTGGAGAGGTCGGGAGTTAATCACTCCCTCCTACTCGATCCTGCATTAACGGGCAGTAATTTAATCTGTACTAAGGTGGAGATTAACTGCCCGTAAAAGCTAGACTGGTGAAGACTAATAATCAGTGGAGGATGAAGAAAATCCCCACTGATTAAAGTTCACTTTACTTGAGTAAATATTTTCAATTACAGTACAATTAAATCTTTCGGGAATTTTGTTAGTACTTCTACTCCGTCTTTAGTTACTACTACATCATCCTCAATACGGACGCCTGTCACATCAGATTTATAGATACCTGGCTCAATTGTGAAGACCATGCCTTCCTCCATAGTCATTTCATTTGCACCTGTAACAGATGGGAATTCATGTACAGAAATGCCGAGTCCATGACCGAGTCGATGTGTGAAATATTCACCATAGCCTGCTTCAGAAATAGTATCACGAGCAATTTTATCTAAATCCATTGCACGAACACCTGGTTTTACTGCTGCAATTGCATTTGTGTTAGCAGATAGTACCGTGTTGTAGATTTCCTTTTGTGCCTCACTAGGTTCACCATAGGCAACCGTACGCGTAATGTCAGAGCAATAACCGTCGTAAATTACGCCAAGATCGAATAATACCATATCGCCTTTTTCGATTTTGCGAGCACCTGGTGTACCGTGTGGAGAGGCTGTTTTTGGACCACTTAATACCATTGTCTCAAAGGACATTTTGCAGCCTTTATCTTGAATAGCATTTTCTATCGCTGTTAAGATTTCCATTTCTGTTTTGCCTTCAGCGATTTCTTTACAGCCAATTTCAATAGCATAATCAGCTAGTTCAGCAGCTTTACGTAATTTTTCTAATTCATTTTCATCTTTAATTACTCGCATAGCATTGATTTTTTCGTCTAGACGGACAAAGTTTGCCTGCGGGAACGATTGTTGTAGAGCTTCTAAACGCTCTACAATGAGGTGAGCTTTTTCAATGGCAAAAGTTTGTGGGTTAACATTACGAGCCTTTATTGCTTGTGCAAGAACTTCCATTGAATTTTCAGTATCTTGGTGACCAATGACTTCATAAGGCCAACCTGCATCCTTCGCATCTGGGATTTCCATTTGTGGGCAAATTAAAAAAGGTTCCGCCTCTTTAAAAATTACCACACCTAGTAATCTCTCATGTGGATTACTTTTAAAGCCTGAAACATAAAAAACATTGTCTGGTGTTGTTACGAAAGCGGCATCAATTTGGTTTTGTTGTAAATAGTTTTGAATTTCTTCAACCTTTGACATAAACAGTTCCTCCTCTTATAGCATTGAAAAAATTTTCACGTGCTTAGCTAAATTTATAGCCTACCCGGCATGGGCTTCAATCGAATGAAAAATTGTTTCCTAACAAGGACTAGGTATAGCTCTGTTGGGAAAGAATCTATTATTCTCTGTACAAGCATATCAAAAAAAGGGAAAAATCGCATGGGTAGCGAATAAAAATGATGTAGCACAATATGTACTGCTGGGAGGAAACTTATATGGAAATTAGTTATCATGGTCATTCAGTTGTCAAAATTCAATCAAATGGAAAAACAATATTGATTGATCCATTCATTAATGGGAATGGGCAAACAGATTTGAAGGTTGCTGATGAAGCACCAGATATTATTTTACTTACACATGGACATAATGATCATGTTGGGGATACAGTGGAGCTTGCAAAGAAAAAAGATGCGCTTGTCATTGCACCAAATGAGCTAGCTAATTGGATTTCTTGGCAAGGAGTGAAAGCGCATCCAATGCATATAGGCGGGGCCAAGGAATTTGATTTTGGTAAAGTGAAATTTACTCAAGCCTTCCACGGTTCGTCATATGTAACTGAAAATAATGAAATCATTTATATGGGAATGCCGGCTGGAATTTTATTATTTATCGAAGGATTAACAATCTATCATGCAGGAGATACAGCTTTGTTTAGTGATATGAAATTAATTGGAGAACGCCATCCTATTGATATTGCGTTTTTACCAATTGGTGACAATTTCACAATGGGCCCAGAAGACGCTGCTTGTGCAGTCTCATTTTTGAAGCCGAAAATTGTCGTACCAGTACATTACAATACATTCCCTCCAATCGAGCAGAATCCACAAAATTTTGCAGATTTAGTGCAAAATTCAGAGGTTCAAATTTTAAAAGCGGGTGAAAAAGTAAACTGTTCCTAATCATTGACACTGCTGTACTATATGTATTGACACCACGTGCGTAGTTGAAACGATGGGAAAAGTTGAACAAATTCATCACTTTATATTAAATATTTTCATAAAAAATATGGTACACTAAGAGCAGAATTGATGATTGAGAAATAGGTGATATTTTGTCTACAAAACATGAGAAGATTTTACAATACATCGAATCACTACCCGTGGGCGATAAAATTTCAGTACGTCAAATTGCAAAGGAAATGCAGGTGAGTGAGGGAACGGCTTACCGTGCCATTAAGGAAGCGGAAAATCGTCGTTTAGTAAGCTCTATTGAACGTGTTGGAACAATTCGTATTGAGAAGAAAAAGAAAGAGAATATTGAGCGATTAACCTTCGCTGAAATCGTTAATATAATAGACGGCCAAGTTTTAGGTGGAAAAACAGGTCTACATAAAACGTTAACGAAATTTGTTATTGGTGCCATGCAATTAGAAGATATGATGCGTTATACAGATGCAGGAAGCTTGCTCATCGTTGGTAACCGTATTAAAGCACATGAAAATGCACTGCGAGCGGGTGCAGCTGTTTTAATTACAGGGGGCTTTGATACAACTGAGGAAAACAAGTTACTTGCAGATTCCTTGGACTTACCGATCATTTCAACAAGCTATGATACCTTTACTGTGGCAACAATGATTAACCGTGCAATTTATGACCAATTAATCAAAAAGGATATTTTATTTATTGAAGATATTTTTGTGCCGATGACTGATACTTCTGTTCTTCGAAATGATGAAACAATTCAACATTTCCACAAGCTAAATGAACGAACAACTCATGGTGCATTCCCTGTTGTTACAGCAAACAATAAGCTTATTGGGATGATTACAGTAAAAGACGTTATCGGTCGAGAAGAAAACGAGCTTATTGAAAAGGTTATGACAAAAAATCCGATTGCTGGATCGATGAAAATGAGTGTTGCTTCGGCAGGACATCGTATGATTTGGGAAGGGATTGACCTGTTACCAATTGTTGATGATGACAATGTTTTACAAGGTGTAATTAGTCGACAAGATGTACTAAAGGCGCTTCAGCTTGCACAAAGACAGCCGCAGCATGGTGAAACAATTGATGATTTAGTGAAAAATGAGATGAAGGTGCTTGGCGATGAAGAATTAATCGTAGAGTTTAAAGTAACACCTCAAATGACAAACCAATATGGGGCAATTTCTTACGGAGCATTTACAACTTTGTTAGCAGAAGTAGGGTCATTTGCGTTAAAGCGCCGGAAACGTGGGGATGCAGTTGCTGAAAACATGACGATTTATTTCATCAAGCCTGTGCAAATGGAAAGTACTCTTACGGTAAGGCCTCGAATATTAGACATGAGTCGTAAGTTTGTGAAAATGGACTTCGAAGTGTTTAATCAACAAATGCTTGTCGGAAAGGCAATGATGATGTTCCAACTACTAGAACGTTAAGAAGACACAAAAAGGGATGGCCTAGGACAAATGCTAGGTCATCCCTTTCACTTCTTTCAACGGATGTCACGGAATCGGAAGGGAGTTCTAAAAAAGGATGTTAGCCTAAAATCATCGCATCCATGCGAAAACGACTGATCTGCATCGTGCAGGCCTAGGCACAAAGCCGATTCCAACGCATTGTTTATCTGCGCGAAAGCGAAGCGTCAGCGGCAATTATGCCGAGGCATAATTGATTATTCATTGGTTAATTCGGTACTCTTCGTCAACAAATTGACCGTAGTGACGAACCTTTTTAATATTTTCGATAACAACAAAGATGCCTAAAACGACAAGAATTGCTACAATAATAAATGTATATAACCCAGGGAATAAATACGCTTGATTGAAACCAAATACAAGAATAAATGCGCCAAAACTTACATTGGCTTTACTTTTGTACCAATTTTTAGCAATGGGTAATGGTGAACGAAACTGTTTTGTTTTAAAATAAAAATAGAAAACAAATGATATGATTATTGCAAAAACAAATATTAAATTGAGCATAGTAAACCTCCTAGCATAACTAGTCATTATTGTAACGATTATTGAAGAAAAATGCTAACGGTTATTACTATCATTTTGGGGGAAATTAATTTGAAAAGACAAATCATCGACACAATTGCTTCATATGAAACGATCGTTATTCATCGCCATGTACGTCCAGATCCGGACGCTTACGGATCTCAACAAGGCTTAAAAGAGCTCATTTTAGCAAATTATCCTGAAAAGAAGGTTTTTGCTGTAGGTGAACATGATGAATCTTTATCATTTTTAGCGAAGCCAGATCACATTACGGATGATGTATACGATAATGCTTTAGTTATTGTGACAGATACGGCAAATACTGAACGTGTTGACGATCAACGCTATACAAAAGGAAAAATGGTCATTAAAATAGACCACCATCCAAATGATGATGCATATGGTGATTTACTATGGGTGGATACAACTGCGAGCTCTTGTAGTGAAATGATTTATGAGCTTTTTGAGGAAGGGAAAGAAGTAGCAAACTGGACGTTATCTGACGCAGCTGCAAGATTATTATTCGCTGGTATTGTAGGAGATACAGGACGATTCCAATTCCCAAGTACGACAGTCAAAACTTTTAAAATTGCAGGGGAGCTTATTACATATGATTTTGATCGAAATCAAATTTTCGATGGAATGTATGAAATGGATCAAAAGGTTTTAAATTTACAGGGGTATATTTATCAAAATTTCAAAATGGATGAGTATGGGGCGGCACATATTAAGCTGACAAAGGAATTGCTGGCAGAATTCAATGTTGTAGCGTCAGAAGCGTCTCTGTTAGTCGGCTGTCTTGGAAGTGTGAAAGGTATTTGTGCTTGGGTAGTCTTCATTGAAGAGGCCGATCAGATTCGTGTACGTTTACGCTCAAAAGGCCCTATTATTAACACTTTGGCCAAGGAATTTAATGGTGGTGGACATCCGCTCGCTTCTGGTGCAACAGCTTACTCATGGGAAGAAGCAGATCGTGTTATAACGAGATTACAGGAAATTTGTAAGGCGTATCAATAAACATGAATATTTGGCTCATCACCAAAAGTTGTGGATGACATTTGTTAAACGTATGCCATATATAAGTTGATTGGAGTGGAGGCTGGGCACTCCTAGGGGATTAGCAATAGAGGAACAAAGGCTAAAACCATCACGTCCTGTGATAACGCCTTCGTGACCAACATCGGTAATGTTTTATCTGTGCGAAAGCGTAGCGGCAGCAACAAATGTTTTCTGTAGCGAAAGCAAAGCGACAGCTACAAAGCGCCCAGACGGAACGGAAAATCAACCATACGTTATGGTGATAATCTAATATTTGGCAATAACCTGTTAAACTCAAGATAATAAGAACGTGCTTTAGCTATGATAATAATGCATTGTTATTGAAATATATTACCTAGAAAGAAAGGAAGGGATTCATTTGACACATGTATACACGAAAATGCATACGAGCGCGGATTTATTAAAAAGCACGATTCGGCTTGAACAATTGGTCCCTTTTTTACAAGAGCAAAATACTCAGGCCTGTGCAATAGTCAATTCGAAATTGTACGGGCTTTTGCCTTTTTGTAAAGCATTACAGCAAGCAAATATTCATGCTGTATTAGGGCTTTCGATAAACGTACAGTGGCAGGAAAGAAAGGTTCCACTTGTGTTGTATGCTCAGACACAAGAAGGCTATCAGCACCTTTTAAAGATTAGTAGTGCCGTTTCGATTAGGGAGGATGACGTACTTCCGTGGAAATGGCTGGAAGGGTATGCAACAGGCTGTATGGCATTACTTTCTTCTGATGATTTAGTAGAAATGGAGGATTGGACTGAAGTAGCGAGTGCTCTCAACAAGGTATTTGGTAAGCATTTATTTATGGGTATAGCAAGACCAGCAGGAATGATAGCCGAAAAAGAAGAATCGTATGTAACATGGTGTGAAACTGAGAACATAACGATGGTTGCCTCACAGAGCTGTTATTTTTTACGTCCAGAAGATCATTTTGCCTTTGAAGTTGCAAGAGCAATTGATACAGGTGAAAAGCTCACTGGTACAATGTTATCAGCGCATGTGCAAGGTTATTTCGCTCCAACAGCGGAAGAATGGCGAAGCTGGTTTGCGGATCACCCGGAATGGCTTGATGCTAGTGCTGCGATGTTAGCTAGCTGTACAGCGGAAATCCCTGAAATGCACGTGCAAATGCCTAAATTTCCTGTGCCAACAAATGAAACAGCCGAAAGCTTGCTTGTCAAAGAGGCATTTACAGGATTAGCAGAGCGTTTCAAGCAAACTGAAATCCCTCAAGTTTATCGGGAGCGACTTCAGTATGAGCTGGAAATTATTTGTTCAATGGGCTTTGCAGATTATTTTTTAATTGTTGCAGATTTTATGCATTTTGCTAAAGAGAACCGTATTTTAACTGGCCCTGGTCGTGGTTCATCAGCAAGTTCTCTTGTAGCCTATAGTCTATCTATTACACAAGTAGATCCACTAGTTTACGGCTTATTATTTGAACGATTTTTAAATCCTGAACGTGTCACACTACCAGATATAGATATTGATTTTGTCGACAGTAAAAGACAAAAAGTGATCCACTATGTCGCTCAAAAATATGGAAAATCAAATGTAGCGCAAATTATTACATTTGGCACATTATCTGCTAAGGCAGTTGCTAGAGATGTTGCCCGTGTCTTTGGTTTTGAAGCTGAAACATTGGAAAAAATTTCAAAAATGATTCCGAATAAACCTGGGATAACACTGCAAAGAGCTGTGGCCGAATCACAAGGCTTACAAGGCTGGCTAGCAGAGGATGAGCAGCATCGTCGCTGGTTAGAGGTGGCGTTAAAACTAGAAGGATTGCCAAGAAATTCTTCTACTCATGCGGCTGGGATTGTGCTAGCACCATCACCACTAGTTAATACGATACCGATTGAAGAGGGACATGATGAAATATATTGTACGCAATGGCCAATGGGAGATGTAGAAGCTTGTGGGCTTGTTAAAATGGATTTTTTAGGTTTGCGCAATCTGACAATATTAGAGCAGGTGCGTTGGTCAATTTATAAAGCAGGTGGCCCTTGGATAGAGTTTGAGCTTATACCAATGCAAGATGAAAAGACATTTCAGCTTCTTCAAATGGGAGATACATTAGGTATTTTTCAATTAGAATCTGAAGGTATGAAACAAGCTTTACGTGATATTCATCCAACCCATTTTTTAGATATAGTAGCAGTCAATGCGTTGTATCGTCCGGGCCCAATGGATTTTATTCCTGCCTATGCAAGACGGAAAGCAGGGAAGGAACCGGTTATTATGCCACACCCAGCGTTAGAGCCCATTTTACGGGAAACATTTGGTGTTATAGTTTATCAAGAGCAGATCATGCAAATTGCCTCGGTGATGGCTGGTTTTACGATGGGACAAGCGGATTTATTGCGTCGAGCAGTAAGTAAGAAAAATCGTCAAGTATTAGAGGAGCAGCGTGCCACATTTGTCAATGGAGCAATGAAGCAAGGCTTTGATATTCCTGTGGCGGAAGACGTGTATGCATTAATTGTGCGCTTTGCAGACTATGGTTTCCCTAAAAGTCATGCTGTGGCATATAGTGTTATTTCTTATCAAATGGCCTATTTAAAGGCACATTTCCCACTAAGTTTTTATGCTGCGTTATTATCAAATGCAACTGGAAATGTGGAAAAAATTCAACAGCTTCTGAGTGAGGCAAAAGAGAAGGGGATACCGTTTTACCCACCCTCATTAAAACATAGTACGAAATTTTTCACTGTTGAAAAGGACGGAGTTCGCTATAGCTTATCTGGAATAAAGGGTGTACCCTATACATTTATAGAAACAGTTAATGCCTTACGCCAAACGAATGCAGAAGCATTTAATAATTTATTTGACTTGGCAGTTGCTGTAAGCGCACAGCATTTTAAACCGAAAGTTATGGAGTCTTTAATTTTCGCTGGGGCTCTCGATTATTTGGACAAAGATCGTGCTATACTGATAGCGACATTAGAGGCAGCCTTGAAGCATGCTGAGTTACTACGACCAACTGACGATATTGATATCGAATCGGCTACTGCCTTTAGTTTTGGTAAGCCAAAGTATATGGAAGCGGAAGCGATGTCGCAAAAGGAAAAATTATTACATGAGAAGGAAAGTCTCGGTTTCTATATTTCGGCCCATCCAGTCACAGAGGAAAGAGCTTTTTGGAATGAAGTAAATAGTACGTGTCGAGAGTTAAAGCATGCACGTGAGGGAACGTATGTGAAAATAATTGGCATGATAGAAGAAGTGAAAAAAATACGCACAAAAAAAGGGGAGCAAATGGCTTTTGTTCAGCTTCAGGATGAATTTGGAACGGTATCTGTAACCTTATTCCCGCAGGTTTTTCATCTTGTTCAAGAGCTATTACTTGAAGATGAATTGCTTTATATTGAGGGGACGCTAGAAAGACGTTTTGGTAAGCCTCAGGTAAAAGTAAAACATGCACAAACGACAAAAAAAATATGAAATTAAAGAAGATTTTAGAAACTGCATAGATTATTATGCAGTTTTTTCTTTACTTTTTAACAGTTTTTTTGTAAGCTATAGTCAATGTTGAAAAGTGGCCAGACCACTTTTATCTTCATTCAGTAAAAGACTCCCACTTCTGAAGGTGGTGTATGAATGTGGATGTAGTTCCTTTTCAAAGGTATCCAAACAGCTACTGAATGAAGATAAAGCCTCCGGCGGATGTCACGGATTTTGAAAGGAATGAATTGTGCGGGCACAATTCAAAATCCGGACGCAATTACGCCAAGGCGAAATTGATTAAGAGGAGTTGATCGTATGGATACAAAAACCGAACAAAAGAAAGTGTTTTTAGAAATCGTCCAACAATTACGTCAACTTATTAAAATGGAAAAAATACAAGCTGGCGAAAAGCTACCTTCCGAACGAGTCCTTTCAGAGCGTCTAGGTGTCGGGCGATCCTCTGTGAGAGAGGCATTGCGAAGCTTAGAATTGTTAGGTCTTATTGAAACGAGACATGGTGGAGGTACGTTTCTAGCTTCCACACATAAGCATCAGCTCGTAGAAATACTGTCGATGTTTATATTAGAAGATGAAAAATCGAAAAAGGATGTCGAATTAACGCGACAAATTCATGAAATGGAAGCCATTCGCGTAATAAGTTGTACAGAGACTCTGCGAACACTACCTGTGTGGGACAGTTTTTTTGTAAAGCTAGAGATAGAAGGTACGATTAATTGTCGGGATGTTTTACGAGAAATATTAATCACGTCAGGAAATCGTCTTTCATTGAAAATCTGGTTTCAGTTAGCAGCTTATGATGGTGACCGTTTAAATCGAAACTCAACTGAAGATGAAAAATTAATCATTCAAACTATGTTGAAATCGATGCAGCTTGGCTATGAAAAAGAAGCATTTAAAGCTTACGAGCAGTGGATGAAGACTGTACAAAGCATTTAGACAACAAAGGGGGAGTCGAACATGGCAATACGCAGCTTATTTAGCAAAAAGAAAGATGACGGACAAGAAAAGGGATTTCCAGAAGGACTTATGACAAAATGTCCCGAATGCCGTCATATTCAATTAACGAAGGAATTAGAAAAAAATCATAAAGTATGTACAAAATGTGACCATCATTTCAAAATGACTGCCCAAGAGCGCGTAGCATATTTCTTAGATGAAGGGTCATTTGTTTCGATGGATGATCATTTACAAACAAGTAATCCACTTAATTTCCCTGCTTATGTAGAAAAAATTTCAGTGGATCAACAAAAAACGGGATTAAGCGAAGCTGTACTGACTGGGGTAGGTACTCTTGATGGAGAAGAAATTGTTGTAGCAATTATGGATTCTCATTTCCGTATGGGCTCAATGGGCTCAGTTGTAGGAGAAAAAATCACACGTGCCGTTGAAAAAGCTACTGAATTACGTGTACCGTTTATTATTTTTACTGCTAGTGGTGGAGCTCGCATGCAAGAAGGCATTCTATCATTAATGCAAATGGCGAAATCGAGTGTAGCATTAAAACGTCATAGTGATGAAGGATTATTGTTTATTTCTATATTGACGCATCCGACAACAGGTGGCGTTTCGGCAAGCTTTGCCTCTGTTGGAGATATTAATATTGCTGAACCACAAGCTTTAATTGGCTTTGCTGGTCGTCGTGTAATTGAAGAAACAGTTAGAGAAAAACTACCAAGTGATTTCCAAACGGCAGAATTTTTACTAGAGCATGGTCAGCTTGATGCAATCTTCCATCGAAAAGATTTACGAAACCAAGTAGCAATGCTTGTAAAAATGCATACGAAAGGCGGCGTGCAACATGTCTAAAAATTTAGCGTTTGAAGAACCAGTAGTACAATTACGTGAAAAAATTGATGAATTAAAAACAATTGCTGCCGATGCGGATGTAGACATGACAGGCGAAATCGAAAAGCTAGAAACACGCCTAACACAGCTAGAACAATCCATTTATGCCAATATGAAACCATGGGATCGTGTACAGGTTGCTAGACATCCAGAACGACCAACGACATTACAATATATAGAAGCTATGTGCGAAAACTTTATTGAATTACATGGAGATCGTACATTTGGTGATGATGCGGCTATTCTTGGAGGAATCGCTGTCTTTGAAGGTCAGCCAGTAACAATTGTTGGACACCAACGCGGAAAATCAACTAAAGAAAACATTCGTCGGAATTTTGGTATGCCACACCCTGAAGGATATCGTAAGGCATTACGCTTAATGAAGCAGGCTGAGAAATTTAAGCGCCCAATTATTTGTTTTATTGATACAAAAGGTGCTTATCCGGGTAAGGCAGCTGAGGAACGTGGTCAAAGTGAAGCGATTGCCAGAAATCTAGTCGAAATGGCGGGTTTAACAGTACCAGTAATTACTATCGTTATTGGGGAAGGCGGAAGTGGTGGTGCAATTGCATTAGGTGTAGCGAATCGTGTCTTTATGTTAGAAAACTCAACGTATTCGGTTATCTCACCAGAAGGGGCTGCTTCGATTTTATGGCGTGATGGTAGTCTTGCGAAGCAAGCAGCAGAAGCAATGCGAATAACAGCACCTGACTTAAAAGAGCTTGGCGTTATTGATGGGATAGTCCCTGAAATAACAGGTGGAGCACATCGCAATGTAGCGAAGCAAGCACTTTATATAAAAGAATGTATTAGTGACACTTTAAAAGCATTAAATTCTTTAAATAGCGAACAATTGATTGAAGACCGTTATGAGAAGTTCAGAAAGATCGGACAATATACAGAAGCTTAAATTCACATATTTTATGTTTTTTCATTAAAAGTGGTCAGTAACAAGAATTGTAAAGATTTTGTTAGTTAGTTGATTGGAGTGGAGACTGGGCAACTCCCTAGGGAAAAAATTGGAACGAATGTTGTATAGAAACGGAGGCTAAAAAACATCACGTCCTGTGATAACGCCTTCGTGACCAACGTCGTGTTCCCGCGCTCGTTTTCGCACAAAAACCATTTGTTGCTGTCGCTACGTTAACACTACGCTTTCGCACAGAAACCATTTGTTGCTGTCGCTACGTTAGCACTACGCTTTCGCACAGAAACCATTTGTTGCTGTCGCTACGTTAGCACTACGCTTTCGCCCGGAAACCATTTGTTGCTGTCGCTACGTTAGCACTACGCTTTCGCACAGAAACCATTTGTTTCTCTAAACGCTCATCGGATGCCCATGAAAAGCGTACAGGCGGAACGGAAATTAACAATAAACTATGATGAGGAAGCTAATTTGTGTCTTAGATTGATAAAAAGCTCTAATAACGGAAGAAGAAAACAGCGCAAAAATAACGCCAGACTTCTTGAAAAAATGTTAGATTTCGGATGTTTTTGTATGGAAAGAGTGTGTGAAAGCGCATTCTTTTTATTTTTTATGTAAAAGTTATGTTTTTGTAGCCTCAGAGCCCTTACATAGTTTGTTTTTTCATGTTAATGTGAATAATAATAGTATCTGCAGGAGGTTCGACAATGAAAAAAATTGCGGTATTAACAAGTGGTGGAGATGCGCCAGGAATGAATGCAGCTATTCGTGCAGTCGTTCGTAAGGCAGCATATCATGGAATTGATGTTGTCGGAATTAAGCACGGCTATGATGGCTTAATAAATGGAAGTATGGAAAATCTTGATTTAGGTTCAGTAGGTGGCATTATTCAACGTGGTGGTACACATTTAAATTCTGCAAGATGTCCTGAATTTAAAGAAGACGCTGTTCAGCAGCGAGGCATTGACAATATGCATGAAGCTGGCATTGAAGGACTCGTCGTTATTGGTGGCGATGGTTCCTACCGCGGTGCGATGGATTTAGTGAAGAAAGGCTTTCCTGTTGTTGGCGTACCAGGCACAATCGATAATGACGTACCAGGAACCGAGTATACTATAGGATTCGATACTGCACTAAATACGGTTGTGGAATCCATTGATAAAATCCGCGATACAGCAACTTCCCATGAAAATTCCTTTATCGTTGAGGTAATGGGGCGAGATGCAGGAGATATTGCATTATGGGCAGGTCTTGCAGCTGGTGCTGAAACAGTTTTAATTCCAGAAGAAGATTATAATTTGGATGACATTGTGGCACGCTTAGACCGTGGTGCAGCGCGTGGGAAAAAGCATAGCATTATTATAGTCGCTGAAGGTGTCATGTCTGGTAGTGATTTGGCAAAAATATTAAAAGAAAAAACAGGAAAAGAGACGCGTGTTTCTGTTCTTGGACATATCCAGCGTGGCGGCTCACCTACTGCACGTGATCGTGTTCTGGCAAGTCAATTTGGTGCTCATGCAGTTGAATTACTAATGGAAGGAAAGTCTGGCAGGGCGGTTGGTATCCGCAATCATCAGGTTATAGACTATGATATGCCTGAGGCTTTCGAAAAAAATCATGAGTCAGATGTAAGTTTATATACTTTAATGAAAGAACTATCAATATAATTTGGCATAAAACGGAGTGGGCAGAAAATGAGAAAAACAAAAATCGTATGTACAATTGGTCCAGCAAGTGAGTCACCAGAAACTTTAGAGAAACTAATTGAAGCAGGTATGAATGTTGCCCGCTTAAATTTTTCACATGGTTCTCATGAAGAGCATGAAGGACGTATTAATTTAATTCGCGAAGTAGCACAGAAATTAAGCAAGCCAGTTGGTATTTTACTCGACACAAAAGGCCCTGAAATTCGTACACATAATATGAAAAATGGGGAATTACATTTAGCGGCAGGGCAAGTGATTGATATCTCAATGACCGAAGTCGAAGGAACAGAGACAAGCTTTTCTGTCACATATGATCACTTAATCGAGGACGTTGAGCAAAACTCAATTATTTTATTAGATGATGGTCTTATTCAATTACGTGTATTAGCAACTGATATGGAAAAAGGTCTTATTCATACGATAGTTGAAAATGCAGGTGTCTTAAAAAATAAAAAGGGTGTTAACGTGCCAGGTGTTTCTGTACAGCTTCCAGGAATTACAGAAAAAGATGCCCAAGACATTCTATTCGGTATTAAGCAAGGCGTTGATTTTATTGCAGCCTCATTCGTTCGTCGAGCAAAGGATGTACTAGAGATTCGAGAATTGCTTGAACAAAATGGTGGTAGCCATATTCAAATTATCCCGAAAATCGAGAACCAAGAGGGTGTCGATAATATCGATGAAATCATCTTAGTTTCAGATGGATTAATGGTAGCACGCGGTGACCTTGGTGTAGAAATTCCGGCAGAAGAAGTACCACTTGTACAAAAGAAATTAATTTTAAAATGTAATCAAGTAGGTAAACCAGTTATTACAGCTACACAAATGTTAGATTCGATGCAGCGTAATCCACGTCCAACGCGAGCAGAGGCAAGTGACGTAGCAAACGCAATTATCGATGGTACAGATGCGATTATGCTGTCTGGTGAAACTGCAGCGGGACTTTATCCAGTAGAGTCTGTACAAACAATGAATAAAATCGCACAGCGTACAGAAAATTCATTAGATTATAAGGCGGTTGTCTCTACACGTAGTCGTGAAAAAGAGGCAAATATGACTGAGGCAATTTCTCAGGCAGTAGCTTACACTTCGATTAACTTAGGCGTGAAAGCAGTACTAGCACCAACAGAAAGTGGTAACACAGCTAGAATGATTGCAAAATATCGCCCAGGTGTACCAATTGTCGCTGTAACAGGCTCTGCCAATACAGCTAACACATTAACATTAGTTTGGGGTGTATACCCAGTTGTATGTCAACGTGTAACGACAACAGATGAAATTTTAGAGCTAGCTGTTGATGAAAGCTTAAAGCATGGCTTTGTAACACACGGTGATGCAGTTGTTATTACAGCGGGTGTACCAGTAGGTGAAGCAGGTACTACTAACTTAATGAAGGTACACATCATCGGAGATTTACTAGCCCGTGGTCAAGGTATCGGTAAGGCTTCAGTAGTAGGTAAAACAGTTGTTGCAAAAAATGCAGCAGAGGCACTAGCGTATGATACAGACGGATGCATTTTAGTAACGGTTGGTTCAGATCGCGATATGATGCCAGCAATTGAAAACTGCATCGGTCTGATTACAGAGGAAGGCGGGCTTACAAGTCATGCTGCGGTTGTAGGGCTGAGCCTTGGCATTCCTGTTATCGTCGGAGTAAAAGAAGCCACTACATTGATCCGCCACGATCAAGAAATTACGATGGATGCTGAAACTGGAGTTATATACAAAGGGCATGCAAGTGTTCTTTAACTTCCGGGTGGCCGCTGAAAGAAGTTATGGCCTTCGACGGATGTCACGGAATCGTAAAGGAATTCTTAGAGGATGTTAGCCTAAAATCATCGCATCCATGCGATAACAGCTAACTGACCTGCATCGTGCAGGCCTAAGCACAAAGCCGATTCCGGACGCAATTATGCCGAGGCATAATTGATTCTATAAAAAAGCTCTAGTGCAAATAATTGTACTAGAGCTTTTCTTATAATAAAGAAGTAAATAGCATTTTGCGGTTTTTCACCGAAATCTTAGCGTCGTCAACTCTTTAAATAGGGCTCATTGTTTTTTTATGAAACTAAATGGGCTATAATAACGTATAAAAGGTATAGCTTTTTTAGATAGGAAGGAGAAAAATATGCGAAAAATTTTTCTTGGTTTCATTGTCTACGCATTAGCCGAGTTGGCGTTATTAATAGTAATTGGTAAAAATATTGGTGTATTAAGTACACTATTGCTCATAGTTGCTACGAGTATTATAGGTATTTATATAGTGAAAAATAAAGGTATGAATTCTGTACAAAAGGTAAAAAATACGATAGCACGTGGAGAGGCTCCAGGGCCAGCTTTAATTGATACAGTGTTAAATTTTAGCGGTGGTGTACTTTTAGCATTACCAGGTTTTTTAACGGATCTTATTGGTTTATTACTACTCATGCCTTTTTCTCGTAAAATGTTCCAACCAGTCTTTTATTATTGGATGCGTAAAAAAATGAAAAAAGGTCAATTTATCATCGTTCAAAAATAGTATTTTCCTTTAGTTTAACCGCCAAAAATAAAAATACGGGGCTAAGTAAAATACCGTAAAAACCAAATAATAAAATAGAGGCAGCACTGATGAAAAAGGTATGGAATGTTCGCAATTGTAGCGTATTTGACCAAAGCATAGAATCAGCTAGCTGCCTTGTTAATTGAACGAATAGATACAAAAGTAAAATAGCCACACATAAAAAGGTATTTCCTTTTAAGTAAAAATAAAAGCTCATTGGCACAAGAAACACTCCGATGCCGAAGAATGGAAGTACATCTGCAAAAGCTACTATAAATGCTTTAATGATGGCTTGTTCAAATTGAAGAATCAAAAATCCCGCACAAAGAATGAGCAGTGTGATCGTGAATAGCTGAAACTCCACGAATATAAAGTAATGAAATAGTTGCATAATTTTAGAAAAATGTGACTGCCACTCATTGCGAAATTTTTTTGGCACATATTGAAAGAACCAATATCGAGATTTGCGAGTTTCTAATAGGGCGAAATAGTATGCGACAAGGAATATAAATACTTCAATTACATGCTTCATTAATAATTGGAAAATATTTGCTATATATACTAAGGTTGAATCGAATATAGAAAGTGATTTTTCCTTTAGGACTTGCATGAACATTGATTCATATTCATTGAAAAGTGGGAAATTTTGTAGTGTGTCTCGAATTTCAGGGAAGACAAGAATAATGCTGTTTATAGATATGATAACGAGAAGAAAAATGCAAGTTAGTATGAGTGCTTCCACAATAATTGCTGCAAGCCAATAGGTGATCCTACAATAAGAGTGAAGAAATTTTATGATAGGATACGTAGAAAAAGACAAGAAAATTGCAAGTGATACAGGCAATACGAACCAAAGTATTACCAAATAGAATATAAAAAATAAAATACTTGTAGTTCTTTCGTATGAAAAATATTTAATATTCCTCATTTTAACAAATTCACCCCTTTTCAAATAATGAATCAATGTCAAAAAATGCAAAAGACTCTCTTTAAAGCGTATATATAATCGCTCGATCGCCTTTTTCTTTATTCGGAGGATTTTCATTCACAAAGCTGTCAAAAATGATTATAATAGCAATGTAAGCGATTTACTTAATGGTTCATATGAGCAAAAAACGTAAATGTGACCTACAAAATGCATTTACAACTACAAAATATAAATATGAGGGAGCGATAATTTATGTCAGCAACTAAAGGTTTAGAAGGTATCGTAGCAGCGGAATCTAAAATCAGCTCAATCATCGATGACACACTTACATATGTTGGTTACAACATTGATGATTTAGCAGAGAATGCGTCATTTGAAGAGGTAATTTATTTATTATGGCATACTCGTTTACCAAAAGCGGACGAGTTAGCTGAATTAAAACAACAATTGGCGGACAACATGTCTATTCCGCAAGCAATTGTAGACCAATTCAAAACGTACCCACTTTCAACTGTACATCCAATGGCTGCACTACGTACTGCAGTATCTTTACTTGGTGTATTCGATGACGAAGCGGATGTTATGGATCCAGAAGCTAACTACCGTAAAGCTATCCGTTTACAAGCTAAGATTGCTACAGTAGTTACTGCATTTGCGCGTGTTCGTAAAGGTTTAGAGCCAGTTGCACCAAAACCAGAATTAGGATATGCAGCAAACTTCTTATACATGCTTAAAGGTGAAGAACCAGCAGCAATTGAAGTTGAAGCATTCGACAAAGCATTAGTATTACATGCTGACCACGAATTAAATGCATCTACATTCACAGCACGTGTATGTGTAGCTACATTATCAGATGTTTATTCTGGTGTAACTGCAGCTATCGGTGCATTAAAAGGACCACTTCATGGTGGTGCAAACGAGCAAGTTATGAAAATGTTAACTGAAATTGGCTCACTTGAAAACGTTGAATCTTATATTCAAAATAAATTAGACAACAAAGAAAAAATCATGGGCTTCGGTCACCGCGTATACCGCAAAGGCGACCCACGTGCACCACACTTACGTGTAATGTCACAAAAATTAACTGAGTTAACTGGTAAACCAGAGCTTTATGAAATGTCAGTTAAAATCCATGACATGATCGTAGAACAAAAGAAATTACCTGCAAACGTAGACTTCTTCTCTGCGTCAGTGTATGATTCTTTAGGTATTGATCATGACCTATTCACACCAATTTTCGCAGTATCACGTACTTCTGGTTGGGTAGCTCATATTCTAGAGCAATATGCTAACAACCGCCTAATCCGTCCACGTGCAGAGTATGTTGGACCAGGTATGCAAAAATATATTCCAGTCAGCGAGCGCTAATTTGGAAAATATGCTAGAATATTTGGGACTGTGTTACCTATAACACAGTCCTATGATTATGAATTTAGGAGGCAACAGCAATGTCAAACAAAATTGTAGTTGAAAATGGCGTACTTAATGTACCAAACAATCCGGTGATTCCTTTCATCGAAGGTGACGGAATCGGTCCAGATATTTGGGCTGCAGCATCACGCGTAATCGACGCAGCAGTAGAAAAAGCTTACAACGGTGAAAAGAAAATCGAATGGTTAGAAGTTTTAGCTGGTGAAAAAGCATTCAACCAAACTGGTGAATGGTTACCACAAGAAACTTTAGACAAAATTAACGAATACTTAATCGCAATCAAAGGTCCTCTTACTACTCCAATCGGTGGTGGTATCCGCTCTCTAAACGTAGCATTACGTCAACAGCTTGACCTATATGTATGCTTACGTCCAGTACGTCACTTTGATGGAGTACCTTCTCCAGTTAAACGCCCAGAAGACGTTGAAATGGTTATCTTCCGCGAAAACACAGAAGACATCTACGCTGGTATTGAATTCGAATCTGGTTCAGAACAAGCACAAAAAATCATCAACTTCCTACAAACTGAATTTGGTGTTAATCAAATCCGCTTCCCAGAAACTTCTGGTATCGGTGTAAAACCTGTATCTAAAGAAGGTACTGAGCGTTTAGTACGTTCTGCTATCGAATATGCAATTAAACATAAACGCCCATCTGTTACTTTAGTACACAAAGGTAACATCATGAAATTCACTGAAGGTGGATTCAAAAAATGGGGTTATGAATTAGCTGAAAAAGAATTTGCTGATCAAACTTTCACTTGGAATCAATATGATGCAATTAAAGCTGAACAAGGTGAAGAAGCAGCAAACAAAGCGCAAGCTGACGCTTTAGCAGCTGGTAAAATCTTAGTTAAAGATTCTATCGCTGATATCTTCTTACAACAAATCTTAACTCGTCCAACTGAGTTCGATGTAGTAGCTACAATGAACTTAAACGGTGACTATATTTCTGACGCATTAGCTGCACAAGTTGGTGGTATCGGTATCGCTCCAGGCGCAAACATTAACTATGTAACTGGACACGCGATCTTCGAAGCTACTCACGGTACAGCTCCAAAATATGCTGGTCAAGATAAAGTAAACCCATCTTCAGTATTACTTTCAGGTGTATTAATGCTTGAACACTTAGGATGGCAAGAAGCAGCTGACATGGTTACTAAATCTGTAGAGAAAACAATTTCTTCTAAAGTTGTAACTTACGACTTCGCTCGTTTAATGGACGGCGCTAAAGAAGTAAAATGTTCAGAATTCGCTACTGAATTAATCAAAAACCTATAATTTTCTATTCTAAAAATAGAAATTATAGTTAAAGCGGAAGTATATTCTGCCGATATAATTAGGGTGAAATGTAAATTTCTATTGACCTTAGCTTAATAAAATATTTACGATGAACTTGTTTAATCGAGGGAGGAGAATTTATTCTCCTCCCTTTTTTAATTTCTTTCAGTGGGTGTTTAAACAACCGCTGAAAGAAGCCTCCGGCGGATGTCACGGAATCGGAAAGGAGTGCTTTGTGCTTGCACAAAGCCGATTCCTGACGCAATTATGCCGAGGCATAATTGATTATAAAACCTAATTTTAAAGGAGCGTATTCGAATGTCTCTGAAACGAAAAAAAATCTCAGTAATCGGTAGCGGTTTTACTGGCGCTACTGCAGCATTTTTAGCAGCTCAAAAAGAACTTGGTGATGTAGTGTTAGTGGATATCCCACAAGCTGAAAACCCAACAAAAGGTAAAGCTCTAGATATGTGGGAAGCTGCACCAGTGCAAGGCTATGATTCTTATGTTAAAGGTACTTCCAATTATGCGGATACTGCAGATTCAGATGTAGTAATCATCACTGCTGGTGTTGCTCGTAAACCAGGTATGAGCCGTGACGATCTTGTTCAAATTAACCAAGGTGTTATGAAAGCTGTTTCCAAGGAAATTGCGAATTACTCACCAAATGCAACAATCCTCGTTCTTACAAACCCAGTTGATGCAATGACTTACACTGTTTACAAAGAAACTGGTTTCCCTAAAAATCGTGTAATCGGTCAATCAGGAGTTCTTGATACGGCTCGTTTCTGTGCGTTTGTTGCTGAAGAGCTTAATATCTCAGTAAAAGACATCACTGGTTTTGTTTTAGGTGGTCATGGTGATACAATGGTGCCACTTACTCGTTACTCATTCGCGGGTGGTATTCCATTAGAAACATTAATCCCGGCTGATCGTCTTGAAGAGATTGTTGATCGTACACGTAACGGTGGTGCTGAAATCGTTAACCTCCTTGGTAATGGTTCTGCATATTATGCTCCTTCGGCGGCACTTATTGAAATGGCGGAAGCTATCATTAAAGACCAAAAACGTATACTTCCATCTATCGCATACTTAGAGGGCGAATATGGCTACAATGATTTATATTTAGGTGTTCCGACATTACTTGGAGCAAATGGTATCGAAAAAATCTTCGAACTTGAATTAACAGACAATGAAAAGGCAGCTTTAGATAAATCGGCAGAGGCTGTCCGCGACGTTATGAAAGTTTTAGCTTAATAAAAGTTTATGAAATCGAGTGGGATTCATTCCTACTCGATTTTATGTTGTTGAAAAACTATTATGTCAATGAAATTAAAGTGTCATATTAATTAAAGTATGACTCTTTTGCAAAGCGAGTGGCGTGGAACGGAAATCAACCCCACGTTTTGGTAGTAAACTTTTATCAATTTCGCTTTGGTGTAATGGTAGCTGTCGCGTTCTATTTGTTACAAATAAAAAAATGCTAAATGAAGATAAAATGGTTATTCTGCTTTTCGTTGTACTTTTGGAATAAAATTGATACTATGAAGGTATATGATAGAAAAGGGGTTGGCGTATTTTTGCTTCAAAAAAACAGTAAGCTTGGTCTCACTATTGACGAAATTACAGTTGGCGAGAAAATTCATATTACCGAAAAGATAGAAGATAAGGATTTATTGCTTTATTTAGGGCTTACAAATGATAGTAATCCGCTTTATATTCAACATGATTATGCTGCGATGACACCTTTTCAAAAGCCAATCGTACCAACGATCATGTTAAATGGTATTATTACGTCAGCTGTGTCAAAGTATATACCTGGACCAGGTGCACGAATTATTGAGCAACATTTAAAATATTTAGGACCTCTCTATCATTATGAATTGTTTGATACGCTTTTAGAGGTAACAGAAGTAAATAAAATACAAAATACAATTACTGTATCTGTGCACTCATATAATGAGAAAAAGCAACTTGTGATTGAAGGTACATTGCTAGTGACGCCACCTATTGCATTATTGACGTCTTGAGATTTGAAATGGGGGTTTCAAATCACTATCGGAGGCATAACACATGACAAAAACGATTTTAGTTGTAGAAGATGAATTTTCTATTGCGACATTATTGAAATATAATTTAGAGCAGGCTGGCTATGTTGTAGAAACAGCTGCAGATGGTCAAGAAGGGCTTGATAAGGCAATTGACTTACAGCCAGATTTAATTCTATTAGATTTGATGCTTCCAAGGCTTGATGGTATGGAGGTATGTAAACAAATTCGTCAACAACGTATGAATACACCTATTATTATGTTAACAGCAAAGGATGACGAGTTCGACAAAGTACTTGGTCTAGAGCTAGGGGCAGATGATTATATGACGAAGCCTTTTAGTCCACGCGAAGTGTTAGCGCGGGTAAAGGCTGTATTAAGACGTTTTACACAAAATGTTGTGGCAGAAGATAAGAATGTGCCTAAAGAGAAAATGTATGAGTTTGGACAATTGCGTGTCTTTCCTGAGCGTTTTGAAGTGTTTTTACAAGATGAGGCGCTGGAATTTACACCAAAGGAATTTGAGTTACTCATTTACTTACTTGAAAATAAAAACCGTGTTTTAACGCGTGATCAGCTATTAAGTGCTGTATGGAAGTATGATTTTGCTGGCGATACTCGAATTGTGGATGTACACATTAGCCACCTTCGCGATAAAATCGAGGAAAATAGCCGTAAGCCGATGTTCATCAAAACAATTCGCGGCCTTGGCTATAAATTTGAGGAGCCGAAGACGACATGAAATCAATGAGCAACCGCTTATTCTTGACATTCATGCTATTGCTTGGAACGATACTAGCTGTCCTAATGATTGTTATAGGTCAGCTTTTTCCTGTTTATATAGAACAGTACAATGAGCAGGCGAGTTCGCAGATGCAAGAATCCATCAGTCAAGTATTAGATGAACGAAAGATTGAACTATCTAAGGAAGATAAAGAGGCACTGTATACTGCTCAAAACATTGAAGCAAAGGACACAATATTATCGAATGTTCGTGCACGAGTTTATGTAGTGCTAGCGATTTTGTTTACAATCACGCTTATATTAATAGCTGTTGTCTGTCGCTATATGATTCGAAATTTCACCGCTCCTATTGATAACGTAACAGATACAGCACTTGAGCTGGCAAAGGGAAATTATCGTGCACGTGCCCATGAAAATGAGCATGAACGTATGATGCCACTTAGTCACTCTATCAATATTTTAGCGCGTAATTTACAGGATATTACGACGATTCGTGAGGTAGAAGAGGAAAGGCTTAAAACGTTAATTGAAAACATGGGAAGTTCCCTCATGATGATTGGACGTGAGGGGAATATATCTATCGTGAACCGTGTATTTTTAGAGCGTTTCGGTATGCAAATTGACGATGTGCAAGGAAAAGTCTTTCGTACTATAGGTTTACCTAAATCAATGGAGCAGTTTATCGACCATGTGTTTCTAACAGAAATGCCTTATCGACAACAAATTAAAATGGAGGTCCAACAGGAGCTTTATAATAAGGAAGTGTATGGAGCACCTGTTATAGGAGATCATGGTCGATGGCTTGGTGTCGTTATTGTTATGCACGATATTACGGAGCTTGTTCGTTTAGAGCAGATTCGTAAGGACTTTGTGGCCAATGTATCTCATGAATTGCGTACACCTATTACATCTATTAAAGGTTTTTCGGAAACTTTACTTGATGGGGCCTATAAGGACGAAAAAATGTTGCTATCTTTTTTAGAGATCATTTATAAAGAAAGTAACCGTCTACAGATGCTAATCCAGGACTTACTAGAGTTATCGAAAATTGAACAGCATGGTTTTACCGTTAATATAATGCCGATGGGCTTGCAAGATGTACTTATACGTGGAGCAGAGCTGACAGGACCTCGTCTAGATGAGAAAAATATGAGCTTTCATGTTGATATAGAACGTGATGTCCAGGTTATGGGTGATGCGAATCGTATCATTCAAATTGTCACTAATTTAATTACCAATGCCATTACGTACTCGCCAGAAAATACAACCGTTACAATTCGATTAAAGGAAAATGAAACGTACGGCATTATTGAAATAGAGGATCAGGGTATAGGGATTGAAAAGCATGAAATAGCCCGTGTCTTTGAACGATTTTATCGTGTGGATCGTGCGCGAAGCCGGAATTCTGGGGGAACAGGTTTAGGGCTTGCTATTGTTAAACACTTAGTAGAGGCGCATCATGGTCGCATTCAAGTAGAAAGTGAAGTTAGCGTAGGCACAAAAATGATTGTCATGATCCCGAAAAATTAACGATTTCTTTACAATAGCACAATTTTAGATTCACAATGGGGGCTTATACTTATTAATAGAAACCCCCTATATAATTGATAAGACTATAAATTGGCTAAGAAATCTTTACTTATATGCATGAAGATTTTTTGATTGTGCTGCTTAGCTATCGTCATAGAAGGAAGAATCTATTGCCAAAGTTTTTGGTGGTAGATTCTTTTTCTGTTTTACACGTAACGCAAATAGGTGTAAAGTATAGTAGCATAATATTCAACTAATAATCAGTGTACTTGTTAGTAGAACCAATCGCGCTTATCGTTCAGTTAATTAGCCCACATTATCTTCATTCAGTAGGTGTCCAAACACCTACTGAATGAAGATAATGCCTCCTGACGCAATTATGCCAAGGTGAAATTAATCAAGAAGTGATCTATATTACTGACCGTAAAAGCGGGATAAAAAATTGAAAGAAGGATGACCATGAAAATCGTCAAAAGTATCGTGCAAATCGGCTATCTTTATATACTATTATTTGTTGGAAATAGTATTGCACGTCTACTTCACTTGCCGATTCCAGGGAGCATAATTGGACTAGTCTTATTGTTTTTACTTTTACAGTTTCATATTATTAAGCTTGAATGGATTGAGCTAGGTGCAGGTTTATTACTTAGTGAGTTATTACTATTTTTCATTCCATCTGCTATCGGAGTAATCGACTATGATGCACTATTCGGTGTGCAAGGTGTGAAGGTTGTGCTTGTTATTGTAGTGAGTGCTATTGTTGTTATGTTTGCAACAGGTTTCACAGCACAATGGCTAGAGCAACGAAAGAAAGGTGATACTGCATGAGCTTTTTAATAGCTATCTTAAGTTTACTTGGTACTATTGCAATTTTTTATATTAGTAAAATGTTTTATAAAAAGTATAAGAAGGAATGGCTAACACCTATACTGATTACACCGTTAGTTATAATTATCATTTTGCTACTAACAGGTACATCCTATAAATCCTTTAATGCAGGAGCCAATATTTTAACAAATTTACTAGGTCCAGCAACAGTTGCATTTGCTGTACCAATTTATAAAAATTTTAACCTATTAAAGAAACATGCCTTTGAAATTTTTCTAAGTATTGCAGTTGGATCTGCGGTTGCCATTACATCATCATTTATAATTGCCGTAGTAGTTGGATTAAATGATGAGCTTGTGCATAGCTTAGTACCGCGTTCAGTCACTACACCAATCGCGATGGATATTTCCAATATGATTGGTGGCTCTCCTACGCTGACAGCCGTTTTTGTTATGGCAACGGGTATTTTAGGAAGTCTGATTGCACCGTTAGTTATTAAAGTATGTCGTTTTCACAGACCTTCTTCTAGAGGTTTAATGCTGGGAATGGGAGCCCACGGTACAGGTACTTCTAAAGCGTTTGAGTTTGGTGAGCTTGAAGGTACTTTTGCAAGTCTTGCTATGATCGTAGCTGCATTAATTAGTATTGTTTTAACAACAACATTTTTCCCAGCATTGGAACATCTAGTTGTCAATATCCTGTTGCCTTAAATGGTAACAGGGTTTTTTATTTTCCAAATAAAAAATGTACCATATGTCAAACTGCCTAAAATTAAAGTATTAGTTTATTAAAATATTTTGAAACTTTTTATAAAGTATCTCGTAAACTATAGTACTAAGTATAAGGGAGGATTCGACATGAGTGTGAAAAGGTCACTAATGATGGTGGGACTTGGCATTTTCGGCATAGTTGCACTTATTGCAGTTTTTACATCGTGGTACACGGTAGATGAATCAGAACAAGCAGTTGTCATTACATTCGGCCGTGCCGATGATACAGTAACAGAACCAGGTTTACATTTTAAATTACCTTGGCCTGTACAATCAGTTGAGGTTTTATCGAAGGAAACATTTAGTTTGCAGTTTGGCTATAAGCAAAATAAAAAAGGTGAATTGGAAGATTACGATGCTGAAACGAAAATGATTACAGGGGATGAAAATATTGTTTTAACAGACCTTGTAGTTCAATGGAAAATTACAGAACCGAACAAATATTTATTCAACTCACAAGATCCAGAAAAAATATTACATAGCGCTACGTCGAGTGCGATTCGATCCATTATCGGAAGTTCCAAAGTCGATGCTGCGTTAACTGAGGGAAAAGCGGACATAGAAGCAAAATCAAGAGACTTACTCGTTTCTCTTATTGAAAAATACGATATTGGGATAAGTGTTTTAGGGGTAAAACTACAGGATGTTGAATTACCAAATACAGATGTGCGAGCGGCATTTACAGCGGTTACTGATGCACGTGAAATGAAAAATACAAAAATAAATGAAGCAGAAAAATATGCGAATCAGCGTACTAATGAGGCTCAAGGTGAAAAGGATGCTATTATCTCGAAGGCTCAAGGTGAAAAAACAGCGCGTATCGAGCAGGCTCAAGGTGATGTAGCTGTCTTTAATAAAATGTATGAGCAATATAAGGGCAATCAACAGATTACACGCGAGCGTTTAATTTTAGAAACGCTTGAAAATGTTTTACCTAAAGCGCAAATTTACATTATGAATGATGATGGTAGTACGATGAAATACTTGCCTCTTCAAGCATTGCAACCTGCAGCACAGGAGACACCAACAGAGAAAAAAGAGGGGAGCGGTAACTAATGGACCAAAAAAATAAGGATCTAGACAAATTCTTAAATTTTTTATCAGGAAAATCGAAAAATACTGCTCCTAGTGAGGGTGATACAGGGGATAATGTTATTAAAATGTCTAAAAAGAGCCCGTTGAATCCTAAAAAATTCCTTTCTCTTGCTGTGACGTTAACAGTTGTCTTCGCAATAGCAATTATTTTATTTGCCAATACTTATATTGTAAAAGAATCTGAGTATGCTGTTGTTCGACAGTTTGGGGAAGTAGTGAAATTTCAGAGTGAGCCTGGCTTGAAAATAAAAGTACCATTTCTTCAAACCGTAACGAAACTACCAAAAAATCAAATGACCTATGAAATTTCAGAAGAGGAGATTAATACAAAGGATAAAAAGCGAATTATCATTGATAATTATGCAGTTTGGCGTATTACAGATCCAAAGCAATTAATTTCCAATGCAGGAACAATAGAAAAAGTTGAAACACGTATGGAAGAGTTTATCTATTCAGTTATTCGTTCTGAGCTTGGTCGAATAGAATATACAGAGATTATTAACGATGAAAACTCTTCACGTGGTAGTATCAATGACGAGGTCACTAAACGTGTTAATGAATTGCTCTCAAACGATAAGTATGGAATTGAAGTAGTGGATGTCCGTATGCGTCGTATCGACTTGCCAACTGAGAATGAGCAATCCGTGTTTACGAATATGATTTCAAAGCGTGAATCAATCGCACAAAAATATCTATCTGAAGGTGACGCTCAGAAACGCCGTATCGAAGCTCAAACAGATAAGCAGGTTCAAGAAATGCTAGCAACGGCTAAAAAGGATGGAGCATTGATTCAAGCGGAAGGTGAAGCAGAAGCAGCGAAGATTTATAATAAATCATTTTCTCAAGACCCTGAATTCTATTCATTGTACCGTACATTAGAATCATATAAGAAAACTGTAGGTGAGGATACGGTCATTATTTTGCCATCCACTTCACCATATGCAAAACTATTATCTGGCTATATAAAATAATACTATTATTCTTGTAGGGATTAGTATATAAAGTCGTCTCAAATTTTCTGAGACGGCTTTTTTACACTATCCATGAAACTAGCAAGGTGTTTTGTATGATATTTTTCATATTGGTTATAGGTTTTAAGGCTCGTCACTATTACGTGTGGTTGATTTCCGTTCCGACTGGGCGCTTTGCCGCTGACGCTTCGCTTTCGCGCAGAGCAAAGCTTCCTGAGGGCGTCCAATGAGCCGCTTGGGCCAACACGATGTTGGTCACGAAGGCGTTATCACAGGACGTGATGTTTTTAGCCTTCGTTCCTCTGCCGGCTCGTTCCAGGGTCTCATCTGTGACGCTAATCGAGGGCACTGAAAAAGTCGATTTGCCACAAAAAATGTGATGCAAATCGACTTTTTTGAGTTTCTAAATCCAACAAAAGACAGATTTATAATATAAAAAAATGAATTTCTTTAGTTTTTCAGTGCCCTTGACGCTAATCCCCAAGGAGTCGCCCGGTCGGAACGAAGGTCAACTTATACTTGGCATACATTTCAATAAATATCATTCCAAACTTTTTAAGAGTGATCTAGTTATAATTTTAATCTTCTGTACTATTTAATTATCAATTTTGGTTTTAGGAATTTAATCACATATCTTATAAATATCTTTCAATTATCGATAATACGTTATGAAAATAATAGAAATTTATAATTTTGTGTTTCGTAGATGACTATTATCTGATAGAATGATAATGTTCAGAATTAAAAAATGGGGGTAATAGTTGTGAAGTTGCCAATTAGCAAGTGGCTCCAAAATTTAGGGATAGCCTGTAGTATTGCATCGTTATTTACACTTTTCTTCCGTCTATCAGATTTTGCATGGATCACAAAAAGTGTTTATCATATACCAGTGTTTTTTATGATTTTGTTTTTATTAGGGTTAGTCATTGCTGAGGATGTACGAAAGATATTTAAAAAAATATTTTGGTACGAAAAACGCAAAGTCAAGCGTCCTATATGGCAAGTTGGGATTGGCTTCATTTTCTTCTTAGCACAAATTGGTACCGTAATGGTATTCAGTACAGAGCTTACACAACCACAGCTTGGTGGTATGCCATTATTTTTAGTGTTTGCCTTTATGAATGCCTTTATATTGACAGTAATATATGAAGAGATTTTCTATCGTAAAGAAAAAACAAATGAAGTCAGTGAATAACATGAGAGAAGTCAATTACTATAAGTGATTGGCTTTTTTGTGTATAGACAATCCTAAGCTAATATATAAATATAGAAATTTTAGCGATTTTCATCGTTATGATTGGTAAAATAATCGTTTTCTCGATAAAGTAAAAAGGAAGAGGCATTTTCAAACATACGTTTTCGTTTTACAATTAAGAAGACGAAAACGCAGGAGGATAAAATCATGACAAAGGAAAAATTGCTATTATTGGACGGCAATAGTTTAGCGTATCGCGCGTTCTTTGCGTTACCTTTATTAACGAACGATAGTGGGATTCATACAAATGCAGTATACGGCTTTACAACAATGCTACAAAGAATATTAGAGGAAGAGCAACCAACGAAAATTTTGGTTGCCTTTGATGCAGGTAAGACAACCTTCCGTCATGAGACATTTACGGAATATAAAGGTGGTCGACAAAAGACTCCACCAGAATTATCTGAGCAATTTCCTTATATACGTAAGCTTATTGATGCTTATGGTATTAAGCGATATGAGCTTGAATTATACGAAGCGGACGATATTATAGGGACACTTGCCAAAGAAGCTTCATCACAGGATATGGACGTCATCGTCGTATCAGGAGATCGTGACTTAACACAACTCGCGACTGAGCAGGTAACCGTATACATTACTAAAAAGGGTATTACCGAAATTGAAAAAAATACACCAGCCTTTATTGCAGAAAAATACGGCTTAGCTCCCGGGCAAATTATTGATATGAAAGGTTTAATGGGAGATGCTTCAGATAATATTCCTGGTGTACCAGGTGTTGGTGAAAAAACGGCTGTTAAATTGCTGAAAGAGCATGGTTCAGTGGAGTCGCTTTATGCGGCAATGGATACGGTAAAGACTTCAAAAATGAAAGAAAAATTAGTTGCCAATGAAGAGCAGGCACTAATGAGTAAAAAGCTTGCTACCATTTTTACAGATGCACCAATTGATATAACGCTTACTGATCTTGGTTATAATGGTCCGAATGAGGAAGAATTAATGAACGTGTGGCGGGAGCTTGGCTTTAAGTCACTACTAGATAAAAGTGATTTTACTGTCCAAGAAGAAGAACAAGCGCCGTTTGACTATGAAATTGTGCAAGAAGTAAAGCAAGAGCATTTAAAGGATGTAATGGCAGTGCACTTGGAACTAGAGGACGAGCATTATCATACGTGTCAGCAACTAGGCATTGCACTAACAGATGGAGCGAAAACAATGTACGTGCCGTTTGATACTGCGGCTAAATCAGATGTTCTTCGTCTCTGGTTAGAAGATGCTACTAAAATAAAGTATGTGTCTGATTCAAAGGCATCTCAGGCGGCGTTAAAACGTGCGGGGATTCGTTTAGCGGGTGTTGAATTTGACTTATTGCTTGCCTCTTATATTAATAATCCTGGGCTAAGTGGAGATGATGTGGCGACACTTGCGAAAGAACTGGGCTATCGTAATGTGCAGGCAAATGAGAGTGTTTATGGTAAAGGAGCTAAACGAGCTATACCAGCCATGGATGTACTGGCTGAGCATGCCGGCCGTAAAGCCTTTGCTGTGTGGTCATTACAGTCAAAGCTTGAGACATTGTTAAAGGAAAATGAACAGTTCGAACTCTATAAAAACTTAGAACTTCCACTTGCTTTCATTTTAGGGGAAATGGAAAGTGAGGGTATCACGGTCAATCGTGCCACATTGGAAAAAATGGGGCAAGAGCTAAATGACAAGCTAATTGTTATCGAACAAGAAATTTATGCGGAGGCGGGAGAAGCCTTCAATATTAATTCACCAAAGCAATTAGGTGTTATTCTCTTTGATAAACTAGGTCTTCCTGTTATTAAAAAGACAAAAACAGGTTATTCCACTGCAGCAGATGTATTGGAAAAATTAAAGCCAGAGCATGCCATTATTGAGCATATTCTTTTGTATCGTCAGCTTGGAAAATTACAGTCAACATATATTGAAGGCTTGCTCAAGGAAATCCATGAAGAGGATGGAAAGGTGCATACTCGATTCCAACAAGCATTAACAGCTACAGGGCGTTTAAGCTCAACTGATCCGAATTTGCAAAACATCCCGATTCGTTTAGAAGAAGGGCGAAAAATCCGTCAAGCGTTTGTCCCATCGCAAGAAGATTGGATATTGTTTTCTGCCGACTATTCACAAATCGAATTGCGAGTATTGGCCCATATGTCAAAGGATAAAAATTTAGTAGAAGCTTTCCGTGAAGGTATGGATGTTCATACACGTACAGCAATGGATGTATTCCATGTCTCAGCTGATGAGGTCGATAGCAATATGCGTCGCGCTGCTAAAGCGGTAAACTTTGGTATCGTTTATGGTATTAGTGATTATGGCTTATCGCAAAATTTAGATATTACTCGAAAGGAAGCTGCTATATTTATCGAGAAATATTTTGCGAGCTTCCCAGGTGTAAAACAATATATGGATGATATCGTGCAGGATGCAAAATTTAATGGTTATGTGACAACGATTTTAAATCGACGTCGATATTTACCTGATATTACGAGCTCAAATTTCAATCTGCGAAGCTTTGCTGAGCGTACCGCGATGAATACACCGATTCAGGGAAGTGCAGCTGATATTATTAAAAAAGCAATGATTGATATGGATGCTCGATTGAAAAAAGAAAATATGCAGGCAAAGCTCCTATTACAAGTGCATGATGAATTAATTTTTGAAGCACCTAAGGAGGAGATTGCGCTGCTTGAAAAAATAGTACCAGAGGTTATGGAGAATGCGATCGAGCTTGATGTACCGCTAAAAGTGGACTTCAACTACGGCGCGACTTGGTACGAAGCAAAATAAGGAGGGGTTAAAATGCCTGAATTACCAGAGGTTGAAGGTGTCGTCCAGGCATTAAAACCTAAGATTGAAGGGCGCACAATTCAACAGGTTCAACTGTCTGAAATTATTCGTTTGTCCTTTGGGGAAGGAAAACAATGTATCGTGAAGCAAGCTGAGCCCGATGCATTTGAAATAACCTTGTCCCAAATGACAATTACAAAAATTGAACGACGTGCAAAATACATCTTTTTTCATTTGCTGAAAGAGGATGTTCCTTATGTACTTGTTAGTCATTTAGGGATGACAGGTGCATGGTTTGTTGTGAATTCGCCTGAGGAAATTAATGAGGCGAAATTTCAAAAGCATATTCATGCTACATTTCAAATGGCAGATGGTGGCTATTTAATATACTCGGACATACGTCGCTTTGGTGAATTACGTTTTTTAACAAAAATTGAGGATCATGCACCATTAACTAAAATGGCACCAGAGCCATTCGATGAAGCAGCATGTGATTATTTTATTGCGAAATCAAAGTTACCGAAATATGAGAAAAAGGCCGTTAAGGAAGTAATTATGGATGGGCAGGTTATTTCGGGCTGTGGCAATATTTATGCTACAGAAGCACTATTTGCTCAAAAAATTCATCCGACCCGCACTATGAACCGCATTAGTGAAAAGCGTAAGCGTGCATTATTCGAGGCGATTGTCGCTATTTTACGCCAGAGCATTGAAGCAGGAGGTTCAACAATTTCAGATTATCGTAATATAAATGGTGAGGCTGGAAGTATGCAAAATCGATTGCAAATGTATGGCAAGAAGATGTGTCCAACGTGTGGAACTGCAACGAGCCAAATGACGATAGGTGGGCGCATATCAGTCTTTTGCCCAAATTGTCAACATTAAAGGGGATTTAACTATGATTATCGGATTAACAGGAAGTATAGCGAGCGGAAAAAGTACAGTAGTAAAAATGATGACAGCACTTGGTTTACCGATTGTCGATGCAGATATTGTAGCGCGTGATGTTGTAGAACCAGGAACGGAGACTTTAAAGTTAATAGCTGAAAATTTTGGACAAGACATATTACTAGAAGATGGTAGTTTAAATCGTGCCAAGCTTGGCGATATTATTTTCCATGAGCCTGCAAAGCGTAAAATTTTAAATGATATTATGCATCCTGCTATTCGTAAGGAAATGCTGCGCCAGCGCGATGCTTATTTAGAGTCTGGAGAAAAGCATGTAGTGATGGATATTCCACTTTTATTCGAAAGCAAGCTACAGCATTTTGTCGAGCGTATTATTGTAGTATCGGTTAGTGAAGAGGTACAGCTCCGTCGCTTAATGGAGCGTAACAACTTATCGAAGGAGGATGCACTAGCTCGAATGCATTCTCAACTACCTATGTCAGTCAAAGAAAAAGGTGCCCATGCGGTTATTTACAATAATGAAAATTTAGAACAAACAGAGCACCAATTAAAAAAAATCCTGACATATTGGGACGTTTTATAATCAAATTAATAATCCGTAAAATTAATCGATGCGTAGCAATGACATATTGCTACGCATTACTTTCTTTGAAAAACTATTATGTCAATGAAATTATGGTGTCACATTGGGTGATTTCCGTTCCAGGCTACTCGCTTTCCCACGGGAGTCGAGTAGCCTGGAACGGAAATCAGCAATAGCGTAGAACTTTTATAAATTTTATGCATTGGACCTATAACAACGCACCTTAATTGAACAGAATAGACTTATAACAGTGACGTGATTGTATAGTCGTTGTTGCTGTCGCACAGATAAAATCATTTAGCAAAAGTTACGTTTTATCACTTAAATTATAGCGACATGTCAGAGGATACATGCTATGTGAATTAGTTGATTGGAGTGGAGGCTGGGCGACTCCTCGGGGATCAGCAATAGAGGAACGGAGGCTAAAAGCATCACATCCTGTGATAACGCCTCCGTGACCAACATCGTGTTGGCCCGAGACCCTGGAGCGCAGCGAAGCGGCTCATCGGACGCCCCCAGGAAGCTTTGCTCTGTGCGAAAGCGTAGCGGCAGCAACAAAGCGCCCAGCCGGAACGGAAATCAACCCCTCGCTGCCGAAGAGCCATACTTTATTTAATATGACACATTAATTTCATTGACATTATATTCAACAATACGGATGCGTGACAAGAACACTTTGCTATGCATTTTTTTGTGGATTTATACCATAATAAGGACTAATTTAGGCGATTTTATTTTTCAGAAAATAAGAACTTTTATATTATGAATATATAATGTTCATCTTTTTTAAAATTGTGTTATACTAATCAGCATAAAGTATATAATTAATATGAGTACGTACTCACGGGAGGATTTTATAAATGACAGTATCAGTTGCTATTAATGGTTTCGGGCGTATCGGACGTATGGTTTTCCGCCAAGCGATCGTACAAGAAAGTTTAAATATCGTTGCGATTAACGCGAGCTATCCAGCTGAAACGTTAGCACATTTGATTAAGTATGACACAAATCACGGAACATTCGAAGGTACGATTGAACCAGCAGGCGATGCTTTAATTGTAAATGGTAAACGTGTTCAAATTATTAGCGAACGCGACCCATTAAAATTACCATGGGCAACAATGGGTGTGGATATCGTTATTGAAGCAACTGGTAAATTTAATGATCGTGAAAAAGCAGCAATGCACTTAGAAGCAGGCGCAAAGAAAGTGATCTTAACAGCACCTGGTAAAAACGAGGACGTAACAATTGTTTTAGGTGTAAATGATGAGAAACTTGATATCGCAAAACATGATGTTATTTCAAATGCTTCTTGTACAACAAACTGCTTAGCACCAGTTGCTAAAGTATTAAATGACACATTTGGTATCGAAAGCGGATTAATGACAACAGTTCACGCTTATACAAATGACCAAAAGAATCTAGACAATCCACATAAAGATTTACGTCGTGCACGTGGATGCGCACAATCAATCATTCCAACATCTACAGGTGCTGCCAAAGCTTTGAAATTGGTATTACCAGAATTAGAAGGCAAAATTCACGGTATGGCACTTCGTGTTCCAACACCAAACGTATCATTAGTTGACCTTGTAGTTGATTTAAATACAGATGTAACAGTAGATTCTATCAATGCTGCATTTGTGAAAGCTGCTACTGAAGGTCCAATGAAAGGTATCTTAAACTTCTCAGTTGAGCCTCTAGTATCTTCTGATTACAATACAACAACTTACTCTTCTACAGTGGATGGACTTTCGACAATGGTAATGGGTGACCGCAAAGTGAAAGTACTTGCTTGGTACGACAATGAGTGGGGTTATTCTGCACGTGTTGTAGATCTTGTGAAAAAAGTGGCAAAAGCTTTAGAAACAGTTAACGCTTAAAAATTATTCTGAGCACATTGAAATCCTAGTGGTTTCGATGTGCTTTTTTTTATTAAATAGATAGTTTATCGTTATTGGTATTGTATTTGATATCAAGAGTATGTTGCGATCTCCTTAGATAAATTATTGCAATCTATGCTTGTACTTTCTCCTTTCAGGGCTTATCATGAGCACACTAGCGTGAATGCGCTTTTCTTACACATAGGAAATTTGTTATAATAGAAATATTAAATGTTGTGAAATCAGGAGAGTAATTATATGAGATGTCCATCTTGCCAATTTAACGGAACGCGTGTTGTGGATTCGAGGCCTGTAGATGATAATAAAGAAATTCGTAGACGTCGTGAATGTGAGTCATGTGGCTTCCGCTTCACAACGTTTGAAAAAATTGAAGAGACACCGTTAGTTGTAGTGAAAAAGGAAGGTTCACGAGAAGAATTTAGTCGTGAAAAAGTACTTCGTGGACTAATTCGTGCTTGCGAAAAACGCCCTGTTTCTCTTGAAGTACTTGAGGGACTAGTAATGTCTATTGAAAAAGATCTTCGTCGCATTGGGAATTCTGAAGTCCAGTCTGAGGATGTAGGGGAAATGGTGATGGATCGCTTAGCGAAAATTGATGAGGTTGCTTATGTGCGCTTTGCATCGGTTTACCGCCAATTTAAGGACATCAATGTCTTTATTGAAGAGATTAAAGAGATTATTCAACGTCAGACAGAGCAAAAATCATAGGGAAAACAGAGAGGGTGAATGACGTTGATCCATTTGTATAAGGAATTGCAGCCCGCTGATTCTTTTGACATTCGCCTACCTCATGCACTTTCTACGCAGGAACGTCAATTAGTAACGCTATTTTATCAGCCTTTAATTGGAGCGGAGCCAATCAGCCTTTATTTAACACTATGGGCAGAAGCTGAGCAAATGCCAAGTCAGCAAATGACACATTATTATTTAATGAATGTGCTAGGGCTTCCTATTGGTAAAATATTTGAGGCACGTATTGCGCTCGAAGCAATTGGCTTGTTACGCACATGGAAAAAAGAAGATGCTGACCAGCGAAGCTTTTTATATGAGCTGATGCGTCCGCTTGATGCAGATAGCTTTATGAAAGACCCACTGCTGTCGATGTTTTTGTTTAGTAAAATTGGGGAGCAAGCTTATCGAAAGTTACGTCAGCGTTTTATTCCATCTGCAAGAGATGCAGAATTTAAAGATGTATCACGTGTCTTCATAGACGTTTTTAAGCCTGTTAGTTCAAAGATTCCAGATGATTTACAAGTCGATACTAGTCGTAAGGATCAACAGCAAAAGGTATATCCGTTTTATTTTGAACAGTTTGACTTCGAATTACTGCAGGCGGGTTTATCGGAGCAGCTAGTGCCGTCCAGTTTACTAACACTTGAGGTACGTGAAACAATAGCAAAACTTGCTTTTTTATATCGCTTAACGGCACTGGATATGCAAAAAGTTGTGATTCTTGCATTAGATGATGACCTAGGTATTTCACTGGAACGATTACGTAAGGCAGCTGCCGATTTTTATAAGCTAACGGTATCAAAAGAACCACCAAAGCTTGCAAGAGTGATTGAGCCATCATCTCTAGAAGAATCAGGACAAAAAACAAAGGATCAGGAGCTTCAGCATTATTTAGAGACGACTCCGCCAGTCCAAGTGCTGCGAGATATCAATAATGGCAAAGAACCTCTACAGACTTCCGTTCAGCTTGCTGAAAGCTTAATTGTCCAGCATGGAATGCCAGTAGGTGTTGTTAATGCTCTTTTGGAATATGTAATGTTAACAACTGATATGAAGCTACCTAAAAAATATGTGGAAACGATTGCGGATCATTGGGTACGTAAAAATATTCAAACTGCAAAGGAAGCAATGGAGCTAGCACGCCAGGAGCATGATAAATACACTACGTGGAAAAATAAGCCGCAGACACCGAGGAAAAGTAATCAAGGTGCTAAAGGGCGTTCAGGAAATCAACGTGAAGAGAAGGTGCCTGAATGGTTTTACAAACGTAACGAGCAACAAGAAGATAACACTTCAAGCACGATAGATTTTGAGCAAGAGCGTCAAAAAATATTGGAAATGCTAGGGAAAAGTGATAAGTAAGGAGGGTGAACGACAATCGAACAGATTAATGGACCATTAAAAAGAGCAATTAATGTACCATCATTTCAAGAACGTTACGAAACGATGCGTCGAGAAATTTTAGAAAACCCTCGTGTGCAAGAATTTTTAGCAGCGCATGCAGATGAGTTAAGCTATGAAACAATTGAACGTAATTTACCGAAGCTCCATGAGTTTATTAGTCAATCTACTGTCTGCTGTGGCTGTAACAATACGGAAAGTTGTACAAACTACTTAAAAGGTTTTTTACCTACTTTACGTGTAGTGAGAAGTACCGTTGAAATTGATTATGTACGTTGTGAGCAAAAGATACGCGAGGATGAGCGACGTGATGTAACCAATATGATTGCGAGTATGCATATGCCTAAGGATGTGCTGCAAGCGACAATTCAAGATTTACTCATTGACGATGAATCTCGTGTCATGATTGCTCAAAAAGCGGCACAATTTGTGAAGACAACATTGGAAACAGGAAAGCTTCCAGCAAAGGGTTATTATTTATACGGGAAATTTGGTGTAGGGAAATCTTTTGTACTAGGAGCACTTGCTAATGAATTAGCCTCCATCAAAATTCGTTCAGTAGTCGTGTTCGTGCCTGAATTTTTACGAGAAATGAAAAATGCAATTGGCGATAATACATTGAATGAAAAATTAGACTATGTGAAGAAGGCACCAGTGCTAATGCTTGATGATTTAGGAGCCGAGACAATGACCGCTTGGACGCGAGATGAAATTTTGGGGACTATTTTCCATTACCGCATGGCGGAGCAATTGCCAACATTCATTACATCTAATTTTAAATATGATGAACTAGAGCATCATTTAGCACAGTCGCAAAAAGGTGACATAGAAGTTGTGAAGGCTGGACGTATTATGGAACGTGTCAAAGCCTTGACAGAGCCAATTGAAATGCACGGCAAAAATCGACGTATGTAAGATTGACAGTTGCATTTTACGACAATCGAGCGTATACTGTCTCATATAATAATTAACTTCTTTCAGCAGGCTGTGCAAACACCCGCTGAAAGAAGTTAATGCCTCCGGCGGATGTCACGGAATCGGAAAGGAGTACTTAGAGGATGTTAGCCTAAAATCATCGCATCCATGCGATAACGGCTAACTGACCTGCATAGTGCAGGCCTAAGCACAAAGCCGATTCCAGACGCAATTATGCCGAGGCATAATTGATCAAAAAATGCATTGATGAGGACATGAATTTTGTGTATCAGCTTTTAGAGAGGGAAGTCATTGGCTGTAAGCTTCCTAGTTCGAGCACATCATTTACTACCTACTGAGCAGCGAAAGGGAAAATCTTTCGCCGGTCCCTAGCCCGTTAGCTAGCCTTGAGCTTCGTCTGACTATAAAAAGTCGGAAGAAAGAAGGGTGGAACCACGAGCATACGCTTCGTCCCTTTCGTAGGGACGGAGCTTTTTTATTTTCCAGGGATTCGATCATGCATCACTATAAGACTATAAGGAGTGCAAACAAAATGTCAGATATGATTAAATTAACTTTCCCAGATGGCGCTGTAAAGGAATTTGCAAAAGGTACATCTACTGATGACGTGGCATTATCAATCAGCCCAGGACTTCGAAAAAAAGCATATGCTGGTAAAGTAAATGGTGTCTTAGTGGATTTAAAAACACCGATTGAAGAGGACGCTACAATCGCAATTATTACACAAGATGATGAGGAAGCACTTGAAATCCTACGTCACTCTACTGCGCACTTAACAGCACAAGCGATTAAGCGTTTATTCCCAGACGTTAAACTTGGTATTGGTCCAGTTATTGAAGGTGGTTTCTACTACGATATTGATGCACCAACTCCAATCACAGCTGAAGACTTACCAGCAATTGAAAAAGAAATGAAAAAGATTATCGCTGAAAACCTAGAGATCGAGCGCAAAAATGTTAGCCGTGCAGAAGCACAAGGAATCTATCAAGAAATCGGCGATGAATATAAATTAGAATTACTTGAAGCGATTCCGGCTGATGAACAAGTTTCTATTTATCATCAAGGTGAATTTTTCGACCTTTGCCGCGGTATCCACGCACCATCAACTGGTAAGCTTCGTGAGTTCAAACTTCTTTCATTAGCGGGTGCTTACTGGAGAGGTAACTCAGATAACAAAATGCTTCAACGTATTTATGGTACAGCATTCTTTAAAAAAGAAGAATTGAAACATCACCTACAAATGCTTGAAGAAGCAAAAGAACGTGATCACCGTAAAATCGGTAAGGAATTAGAATTATTTACAACTTCTCAAAAAGTTGGCCAAGGCTTACCACTATGGCTACCAAACGGTGCGACAATCCGTCGTGTCATTGAGCGCTATATCGTGGATAAAGAAGTATCTCTTGGTTATAAGCATGTTTACACACCAGTACTTGGTTCTAAAGAGCTTTATCAAACTTCAGGTCACTGGGATCACTACCAAGATTCTATTTTCCCACCAATGGAGATGGACAATGAAACATTAATTATGCGTCCGATGAACTGTCCTCACCATATGATGGTGTACAAAAATAGCATGCATTCTTATCGTAACCTACCATTACGTATTGCGGAGCTTGGTACAATGCACCGTTATGAAATGTCAGGCGCAGTTTCTGGCTTACAACGTGTACGTGGGATGACTTTAAACGATGCACATATCTTCGTTCGTCCAGATCAAATTAAAGCGGAATTCCAAAAAGTAGTACAGTTAATTTTAGAGGTTTACAAGGACTTTGATTTAAACGATTACTCGTTCCGTTTATCTTATCGCGACCCAGCAGATACTGAAAAATACTTCGATGATGATGCAATGTGGGAAAAAGCACAAAGTATGTTAAAAGAGGCAATGGATGAGCTTGGCTTAGATTACTTCGAAGCTGAAGGTGAAGCTGCATTCTACGGTCCTAAACTTGACGTACAAGTAAAAACTGCAATTGGTAAAGAAGAAACTTTATCAACAGTGCAGCTTGATTTCTTATTACCAGAGCGCTTTGACTTAACTTATGTTGGAGAAGATGGTAAACCACATCGTCCAGTTGTTATTCACCGTGGTGTTGTATCAACAATGGAACGTTTCGTAGCCTTCTTAATTGAAGAATATAAAGGTGCATTCCCAACATGGTTAGCACCAGTACAAGTTGAAGTCATCCCAGTTTCAAACGAAGCACACTTTGATTATGCAAAACAAATTGAAGAGCAATTAAATGCTGCAGGCTTACGCGTTGAAATGGATGACCGTGAAGAAAAACTAGGCTACAAAATCCGTGAAGCACAAATGAAAAAAATTCCGTATATGCTTGTTATCGGAGACAAAGAAGTAGAGGCTGGTGGCGTAAACGTACGTCGCTATGGCTCAAAAGATTCAGAAACAATTAGCTTCCAAGACTTCCTAGCAAACATTAAAGCAGAAATTACAAAATAATTTTGTCGGCGAATTCGATCAGATTGAAAAAGAATTAGAATTCGCCGGGCAAGATCATCAAAAGTTTGGAATGACATTTGTTAGAACGTATTTATATAGGTTGATTGGAGTGGAGGCTAGGCGACTCCTTGGGGATTAGCAATAGAGGAGTGAAGGCTAAAAACATCACGTCCTGTGATAACGCCTTCGGGACCAACATCGGTAAAGCGCCTAGTCAACCTCACGTTATGATGAAAACCATTATAATAGTTTAGATTAAAAGTTTTTAGGTTACTTTATTAATAAATAAGCTGAAAAACATTTGACAGCTTATGAAGTACATGCTAATATGATTAAGGTTAATGAATACAAAGTTTGTGGTTGAAGTAGAGGCTGCCCGCTTCTCACCTGATACAACGCTCTTGGGCTGTGAACAGGTATGACACGTTGAATTGTTTTGCGCAGACTTGCGCATGCACATATAGCGGGCGGACATCTTCAAAATGTCCGCCCTTTTTTTATGGACATGACAAGAGGATGTACCGTTCAACCGGGCAAGGCTTTGCCCAAACCATGTATTCGCGACAACTACTTGGAGGTGGATTACTATTAGCAAAGACATGTATGTAAACGAAGGCATTCGCGCACGTGAACTTCGATTAATCGATCACAATGGTGACCAGCTTGGTGTAAAGACACGTAATGAAGCGCTAGAAATCGCCACTCGTGTAAACTTGGATCTTGTCCTTGTGGCCCCTCAAGCCAAGCCGCCAGTCGCTCGTATCATGGACTATGGTAAATTTAAGTTTGAACAGCAAAAGAAAGACCGTGAAATTCGTAAAAATCAAAAGGTCATCGTAATGAAAGAGGTTCGTCTGAGCCCATCAATCGATGAGCATGATTTCCAAACGAAGTTACGTAACGCGATTAAATTCCTTGAAAAAGGTGATAAGGTTAAATGTAGCTTACGTTTCAAAGGTCGTGCGATTACACATAAAGACATTGGTCAACGTGTGTTAGATCGTTTTGCTGAAGCTTGTGCTGAAGTATCAACGGTTGAACAAAAACCGAAGATGGAAGGCCGAAGCATGTTCTTAGTTCTTCAACCAAAGAACGAGAAATAATATTAGACGAACAGTTTAGGAGGAATTCGACATGCCAAAAATGAAAACTCACCGTGGAGCTGCGAAACGTTTCAAAAAAACGGGTTCAGGTAAATTAAAATATGACCGTGCTTATGGAAGCCACTTATTCGCAAACAAATCTACAAAACAAAAACGTCACCTACGTAAAGCAAATATCGTTTCATCTGGTGACTTCAAACGCATCAAATCATTACTTGTTTACATGAAATAATTTGACTACAAAAACAAAATACTAACATTCATTTTTAAATGAAAAGCAGGAGGTAATTCATATGCCACGCGTAAAAGGCGGAACAGTGACGCGCAAACGTCGTAAAAAAGTATTAAAATTAGCTAAAGGTTACTATGGTTCAAAACATACATTATACAAAGTTGCTAACCAAGCAGTAATGAAGTCAGGTCAATATGCATACCGTGACCGTCGTCAGAAAAAACGTGATTTCCGTAAATTATGGATCACTCGTATCAACGCAGCTGCTCGCATGAACGGTCTTTCATACAGCCGTTTAATGCACGGTTTAAAAGTTGCTGGTATCGAAGTTAACCGTAAAATGTTAGCTGACCTAGCTGTAACTGATGCAGCAGCATTCACTCAATTAGCTGACACTGCAAAAAAAGCAGTAGCTAAGTAATTTTTGACAAAGTCAAAATTACTTCTGCACCGAAAGCGAAGCGACAGGTGCAAAAGTTATTAAAAGACTGATGGATTTTTCCGTCAGTCTTTTTTTGTGTTAGAGTAGTAGGAAATAGAAAATTAAAAGGAGTACTCAATGGGACAAGCATTATTAGCTTATATGGCAATTGTTTCTATAGTCCTGCTCATAATGATGGGCATGGATAAATCAAAAGCGAAAAAGCATGAATGGCGTATTGCAGAACGTACGTTGTTTACATTAGCAATTGCTGGGGGTGCAGTAGGTGGTGTGCTAGGAATGTATTTATTCCGTCATAAAACACGCCATAACAGCTTTGCATTTGGCTTCCCGCTGCTAGCAGCTATTCAAATTTTTATCATAGTACAAATATGGTGATAAATCGTAAAAACATTCCGATAAAACTTAAAAATGTTCCGATAAATCACGAAAACATTCTGATAAAACTCGAAAACATTCCGATAAATAAAACACATCCTCATTATGAGGATGTGTTTTGCATAAGCTTTTCAATGGGTTGCTTCCAATTTATTTTTGCGTTTGGATAGTTCAATAGGATTTCTTGCTGTAGATATTCAAAGTCACTTTTCGTAAAACCTTGCAGTGCAGCGGCGTCACGGGCACCAACAAAAATCGTAACAACCTCGAAGGCATCCTCAGTAGTACCAAGGTATTTTTCACCTTCGAAAAGAGCACCCTTATAAGAAATAAAGAAATTTTTTCGGACATTTTTGACGTCATCATAAAAATAGTATTGGCCTTTTTCATAGGCTTCATCAAGTTTTCGCTTAGGATCGGTTATATAACGAATCGCTTTATAAAATACATAGATAATAAGCGCAATAACAGCAAGACGAATCAGTAACGGCAACATTTTTAATTTCCCCCTTGAAGAAAGGTTATTCCTTCCTATACGATTGGAGGGGGCAATTAGTTTCACTTTTTATAAATATTTTTAAGAAATTTAGGAGGAAAAAATGAATTTACAACAATTGTTTAAAATGCAGAAAGAACTTGATGATTTTATCGAGAAAACACAAAATATTGAACGTGATGTATTTAAAGAAAAAGGTTTAGCTTTAATGGTAGAGCTAGCTGAACTAGCAAATGAAACACGCTGTTTTAAGTTTTGGAGCACAAAGGGGGCTTCAGAGCGTGATGTGATTTTAGAGGAATATGTGGATTCGATTCATTTTATTTTATCACTTGGCTTATTAAAAGGTTATACAGCGATAGACAAATGGCCAGTGATTGAAGAGAAGAGAGATTTAACAGAGACATTTTTAATGACACAAGACGATATTTTAAAGTTTATTAGTCAACCGACAGAGGATAGATATTTAGCTATCTGGCAATGCTATGGATTAATTGCATACAATCTAGGCTTTACGTTTGAGGATGTTGTTGCGGCATATATAGAGAAAAATGAAGAAAATTATAATCGTCAGCGTTCAGGATATTAATGTGAGAAATACACCAATTTTCTGACGATTAAGCTAGGAATATTTCGGTAAACGAAGTATAATAGAGAAGATACAAGAGTCAGGAGGCAAAAGGATGACACAGCTAGATTCAACATTACAAATGTTTAAAGATTTAACAGATGCGAATGGTATTGCAGGTAATGAACGTGCACCACGCGAGGTTATGAAAAAGTACATTGGACCATATGCAGACGTAGTTGAAACAGATAATTTAGGTAGCGTCATTGCTAAAAAGGTTGGCGATGAAAATGGCCCTAAAATTATGGTTGCAGGCCATTTAGATGAAGTAGGCTTCATGGTTACTCAAATCGATGACAAAGGGTTTATCAAATTCCAAACTGTAGGCGGTTGGTGGAGCCAGGTTATGCTTGCACAGCGTGTAACAATTACAACACGTAAAGGTGATGAAATTATTGGGGTTATTGGTTCAAAGCCACCTCATATTTTACCAGCAGATGTGCGTAACAAAGTGGTAGACATTAAAGATATGTTTATCGATGTTGGTGCGGCTTCAAAAGAAGATGTGCTTGAATGGGGCGTACGTCCTGGCGATATGGTGACACCGTATTTTGAATTTAATGTGATGAAAAACGAAAAGTACTTATTAGCAAAAGCATGGGATAACCGCATTGGTTGTGCAATTGCAATAGATGTGATGAAAGCATTGCAAAATGAAAAGCATCCTAACATCCTTTATTCTGTAGGGAACGTACAAGAGGAAGTTGGGCTTCGTGGTGCGAAAACGGCTACATATAAAATCCAACCTGACATTGGCTTTGCTGTCGATGTAGGTGTAGCAGGAGACACACCAGGGGTAACTGCAAAAGAATCAACTAGTAAAATGGGCGCTGGTCCACAAATTGTTGTCTACGATGCATCAATGGTGTCACACCGTGGCTTACGTGAATTCGTATTAGATGTGGCTGATGAGCACAATATTCCATATCAATTCGAGGCAATGGCTGGTGGCGGTACAGACGCTGGCTCTATCCACGTAACAGCAAATGGTATACCAGCACTATCAATCGGTATTGCTACACGCTATATCCACTCACATGCAGGTATTTTACATCGTGATGATTATGATAACGCTGTAAAATTAATGGTGGAAGTTATTAAAAAATTAGACCGTGATGCAGTCAATAAAATTATTTTTGACTAAGCATATTATAATTAAAACAGCCCTCAATCTTAAATGTTTGAGGGCTGTTTTATGTCGATAAATTCAAAATCTTTATCGATAAATTCACATTATCGCTCGATAAAAATAAAAAGTGAAGAATTTCAATGTGTATTTATATAAAGCATCTATTTAACTTGTAAAAGCTGTAATATATCTTTCCCAATTTGCCCAGGGTTTGTCGCCAATATAGAAGAGCGATAATTTGATAAAACAACGACGCCTGTTTGTCGTGTTTTATCAAACCCTAAATAACTAGAGAAGCCTTTTGTTGAACCGTTATGCCAAATAATATTGTCTTCAAGAAACCACCCTAAGCCAATGCTCAAATCTTTTGACATAGTATTAGTAGCTTGGTGTGTGAATGTATAACCTAAATTTTCATCACTTAAATGTACTTTCATAAATTTTAAAAGATCATTAACAGTTGAACGGACTGCCCCTGCTGCCATAAAGTCATTCATTTGGAGCGGGGGCTTTTTATGTCCTAGGATCGTGTAGCCTTGCAATACCGCCTCTGCTTGATCAGAAGGGATAGAGATAAATGTATTTGGCATATCTAAAGGATCTGTTAATCTTTGTTTAATAGCTGTTTCATAATCAGTATGCAGTGTATTGGCTAAAATATATCCTAAAAGCCCCATTCCTACGTTAGAATATCTAAATTTAACTTTTGGCTCGTCGGTGTGTGTTTTAAAATAATGTATAGTTTCGTTCAGTGAATATTGACAAAAAGGATCACGAGGTGTTTGCGCGTCAAAAACATTGTAAATGTTCTTCAGCACACCTATTCCTGGTAGTCCAGAAGTATGATTTGCTAAACGTTTGAGTGTGACGGGATGATTGTCTGGAATTGCGGAAAAATATTTACCAAGGGAATCTTCTACATGGACTTTTCCCTCCTGAATCATTTCCCCTAAAATGGATGTAGTCAAAACTTTAGAAATCGATCCAACTTCATATATATAAGGCTTTTCTTCCAACATAAAATCCGAGCCACTGAAAGTAAAAGTAGCTTCTTGGCCTTGATAAATGATACCAATGGATAAGGCAACATTTGGACGAGTTTTTATATAGGGAAAAGCAATTTTAAATATGTCCTTCTTTAAATCATGTAAATCCACAATAGTTCCTCCATTAAGAACACTTATTTTTTCCTGCTCCATTGAAATAATAGAATGTAATTTCAAAAGTATGTGCTTTAATTGTAACAAATCTAGCTTTGTATAATTTTTTATAAATAATAGCAAGCTTAATTTCCTCCTGCTTTTGAAAATAAATATGTCCTCGTTCATCTAGCTATATAATAACCTCTCTATGATCCTTTTTATATCATTGTTCTTTTTCTTGCTCCAGCCAATTTACTAATTGGCTAACAGCGCCTGCGGATGTATCCATTAACTTTGTTAATAAGTTTGAACGGACCATTCGTCTGAAGAGGACTTAAAAGATGCACCAATTCCTTATCCGTATATTTTACCACCTGAATACCTAATATATATTAATTATTACCAATAGTGCAATTCTCTTAAATATGCGATTGAAGATGAAATATGCATAAATATTCGATTATCCGCATCTCAGACACATTTAAAGATAAAATTATAATTTTCGAAAATAAACATAAAAATTCAGTTGATTTTATATTTATGCATGTTATACTAAACTCAACAGCAACGAAACAAGGAGCGAAGGCTATGAAATTACTCGAAGAAGTGCAGTTAAAGTTAGTGTCTAGCTTAAAAGGTAAGGACCTATTAACCTTACTAGACTATACAAGTGAAGAGGTTCAACAGTTAGTTGAATTAGCGACACAGCTGAAAATAATTACAAAAGAAGGGAAATGTCCGAAGCTACTAGAAGGTAAGACACTCGGCATGATCTTTGAAAAACATTCAACTCGTACTCGTATTTCATTTGAAGTAGGCATGAATCAATTGGGTGGAAAAGGTATGTTTATGCATGCGCGTGATTTGCAGATTGGACGTGGTGAATCGATTTATGATACAGCACATGTGTTATCAGGCTATTTAGATGGTATTATGATTCGCGCGAACTCTCATGCTATGGTGAAGGAGCTAGCAGATCATGCATTTATACCAGTAATAAATGGACTAACGGATATTTATCACCCATGCCAAGCCTTAGCGGATTTAGAAACAATCGCTGAAAATAAAGGTGAACTAAAAGGACTTAAAATTGCATATGTTGGAGATGGCAACAACGTGGCGCACTCATTAGTAGTCGCTTCTGCACATGTAGGAATGAACGTGGCAGTGGCGACACCAGTTGGCTATGAATGTGATGCAGAGGTTATCGCAAAAGCGCAGGCTATCGCAGCAGCAAATGGTAGTACTATTATAATTACAAACGATCCTATAGATGCGGTTATAAACGCGGATGTAGTGTACGCTGATGTATGGACGTCGATGGGGCAAGAAGAGGAGGCTGCAAAACGACTAGAAGACTTTGCAGATTATCAAATTAATGATGAACTTGTCGCATACGCAAAACCGAATTATATGTTCCTGCACTGTTTACCAGCTCATCGTGAAGAAGAAGTAGCGTCATCTGTTATTGATGGCCCAAATTCCTATATCTTTGAGCAAGCAGAAAATAGACTTCATGCACAAAAAGCGGTGCTTGCATCAATTCTAGCTTAATAGTATGAACTTTATTTGTTCTGCGTAGAGCAAGCACAAATTTACTTTAGGGCATATGCTTTCGGTTTGAGAAGTATTATATAGACAGAGTTCACATTGGCAACAGGGGGTGTCAATGTGAATAGCATAACAGTGGTACGCAGACAGAGGGATGCAAACCACGCGCGATGTATGTTGTCAAGGTGGATGACCACATCGCTACATAGTGAAAGTAACCTGGGAGACGCTAGGTTACTTTTTTTCTTGTTGCGTTGCCATTCGCGGGTATTTACTTTCATTCAGATACATTATTAAAATTTAAACCTAGTTTTCCAATCTTTTATAGAGAATAAAAACGATTATCTATATAATAGGATAAATAAGTAATTCGGGGAGGGCTTCAGGTGAACATTGACCATATCGAGGCATTTTTATATGTAGTGCATTATAAAAGTATTCATAAGGCCGCAAATGCATTGTTTTTATCTCAACCAACTGTGACGGCTCGTATTAAATCATTGGAACGAGAGCTAAATGTTGAATTATTTCATCGTGATGGGCGAAGTGTAATATTATCGGATAAAGGCAAAGACTTTGTACCATTTGCGACACAGATTGTACAAACCTTCCAGCAAGGAAAGAAGCAGTTAGAGGAAACGCAGGAGTCTGATGAGGTGTGCATCGGGACAAACGGGGTCACAGCTCAATATTTTTTAGCGTACGCATTACCTAAATGGAAGAATGACTTTCCACATTTGCGCTTTCAGATAATCACAGGTTCAACAGCAGTGATTTTAGAAAAGCTGCAAAGTCATCAAATCCATCTCGGCCTTATTCAATACGTGCATAGAGAAGGAATTTGCAATGAGCTATTGCTAAGTAATGCAGTCAAACTTGTGATGCATCACGAGCATCCCTTTAAACAACAAAAACAAATTAAAGCAAAGGAACTAGCACAACAGAAAATGGTGTTTTTTGAATGTGGGGCTTTTGATTGGAATTATGTGCATAAAATGTTTGAGGTAGAGGGCGTAACAGCAAATATTGAAGTGCGAACGGATCATTTAGAAGTAGCGAAAGAATTTATCCGCACGAAAGAATATATGAGCTTCTTACCACATCTCTGTGTAAAAAAGGAGCTTGAAAGTGGGGAATTTGTTGAGATTGATGTTAAGCATTTACTTGATATGAATCAACACATTTTTTTAACGTATAAAAATAAAGAGACGCTGGCACCAGCATTTTGGAAAACAATAGTAGAAACAGCTGTGCAGTTTGAAAGCATTCAAGAAAATCTGAATTGATAAAATTTTTTATAAGTTAATAAATTTTTTTCTATTATGTAGCCTATTGCAAACTGTATAAATGAACTGTATTATCTTCCTCAATCCTATTTTATTTATGAGTACCTATAAATAAAATATTTTTTTAAACATAAAACATACTTAACCACTATGTTTAGTAAAAATAAAATTTGAGGAGGAACAAATATGGTGAGACAGGACAAAATTCGATTCGGGGCTATTATTCATGGTGTAGGTGGTAATATTTCAAGTTGGCGTCATCCTAAGGTGGCTAGCAATCAAAGTGTAAGCTTGCCGTTTTATATTCAGCAGGCACAAAAGGCAGAGCAGGGGAAGTTTGATGTTGCTTTTATTGCGGATGGTTTGTTCATCAATGAAAAATCGATTCCTCATTTTTTAAATCGTTTCGAGCCAATAACAATTCTTTCGGCGTTAGCAGTAGCAACTAAAAATATTGGATTAGTAGGTACTGTATCAACTTCCTATAGCGAACCATTTACAGTGGCACGTCAATTTGCCTCTTTGGATCATATTAGCGGGGGCCGTGCAGGATGGAACGTCGTAACGACACCATTAGAAAGCACTGCCTTGAACTACAATAAAACAATTGAGCAGCATCCTAGTCACGCAGAGCGCTATCAAATTGCTGAGGAATATTTAGAAGTAGCAAGGGGATTGTGGGATTCATGGGAAGATGATGCTTTCATTGCAGATGTAGAAAATGATGTATTTTTCGATTCAACTAAGCTACACACATTAAATCATCAGGGCAACTATTTTTCAGTTCAAGGTCCGCTAAATATTGCACGCTCTAAGCAGGGGCAGCCTGTTATTTTCCAAGCGGGTTCTTCAGATGCGGGTATTCGATTAGCGGCAAAAGATGCAGACGCCATTTTCACACATGGTTCGTCGCTAGAAGAGTCACAGAAATTTTATAAAAGGCTAAAGACTGAGGTTGAAGCATTTGGACGCAATCCAGATGAAGTGAAAATTTTCCCAGGAATCTCTCCGATTATTGGCGATACGCTTGAGGAAGCTGAAGCAAAGTATCAGGAAATCGTTGAGCTCGTTTCAATAGAACGTGCACTTGCTTATCTTGGTCGATATTTCGATCATCATGATTTTACACAATATGATGTAGATGCACCGTTCCCAGAGCTTGGTGATATTGGAGCAAACAGCTTTAGAAGTACGACCGATTATATTAAAAAATATGCCAAACAAGAGGGGCTAACATTGCGACAAGTTGCTTTACGAGAGGCAACCCCAAAAACAGCATTCTTTGGTACAGCAGAGCATGTTGCTGACCTCGTGCAGAAATGGTTTGAGCAAGAGGCAGCTGATGGCTTTATTATAGGTGTTACTGTACCTGGAGCACTGGAGGATTTTGTAGATAAGGTTGTGCCGATTTTACAAACAAGAGGGCTATACCGTGAAGAATATGAGGCAGACACATTACGTGGCAACTTAGGTTTACCATTTAAAGAAAGCCGTTATATCAAACAGTCCGTCTGAAAACCTAGTAAATATATATGAATAAATGTAATTAAGGAGGCAATATATGAGCTATTCATTAGGCATATTAGATCAAAGCCCTATTATTGAGGATGCAACAAACGAACAGACCTTACAAAAAACAGTGACTCTAGCTCAAAAAGCAGAGCAATTGGGCTACACACGTTTTTGGGTGTCAGAGCACCATAATACGGATACATTAGCAGGGTCATCTCCAGAGGTATTAGTTTCTTATCTCCTTGCTAAAACAAAGTCTATCAATATTGGGTCGGGTGGAGTGATGCTACAGCACTACAGCCCATACAAAGTAGCAGAAAATTTTCATGTTCTCGCATCGTTAGAGCCAGGGCGCGTTGATTTAGGCATAGGAAAGGCACCGGGCGGTTTACCCCTCTCTACGAAGGCATTGCAATATGGCATGCTCAATATTGGTGAAGATTTTGAGGAAAGATTAATATTTTTACAGCAATTAATTGACCAAACCGTACCGTCGGAACACGAGTTATATGGAATACAGGCAACACCGATTCCAAAGGTAAAGCCTGCATTATTTTTACTGGGGGCAAGTCCACAAAGTGCCGCTCTTGCAGGTAAGCTAGGCATTGCGTTCGTCTTTGCTCGATTTATTAATAGTGACAATGATGTGTTAGCTCAAGCAGCTACAGCTTATCGCACGCATCATCCAAACGGTCATTTTGCCGTCTCCATCGCGGCACTTGCAGCTCCTACAAAAGAGGAAGCAAAAGAGTTAATTGGTGATCAAAAAATTACGAAGGTGCATTTAGCGAGTGGTAGAAGCCTAACCTTACAATCGGTAGAGTTAGCAGAGAAATTTGGTCAGGAATCTGGAGAGACTTTTACGGTGAAGCAGTATGATGCAGATATTTTATATGGTACTCCAGAAGATATTAAAACGATATTAGATGACTATCATGTGCGCTATCAAATTGATGAGTTTATCTTGCATACGCCTATACTGAAGGAATTTGAACGAGAACGATCATTTGAGCTATTAAGTCCAGTCTATTTACATTTACAGCAAAAAGAAGCGGTAAGCTAAGGAGGAAATGCACATGGCAAAAAACATAGATGTAATTGTTTGGTCAAAGCAAGGTTGTAGTTATTGTGATGAAGTGAAAACGTATTTACAACAACAAGGTATTTCTTACAAAACAGTGGATATAACACATAATGACGCATTCCGTGACATCCTTGAAGTAAAATATGGTGTCCGTTATGTTCCGGTTGTCGAAATAGGCTCAAATGGTGTCTTTAAAGCAGTAACAGAAATAGGACTGGAGCATTTAAAAGCAGCACTTGCTGTTGATATACCGTCGCATGCTTAAGAAGAGAGGGATTTTATGAAAAAATTATCGTTTTATTTACTATTGTTGCTAGTTTTACTTTTAACAGCTTGTACAAGTACGGAAAAGTCCGAAGGGAATACTAGTGAAAATAATGCTGCACAGGGTGGAAAAGGTGTTCAAAAAATTATTGTTGGTACAGGTACACAATTTCCAAATATTTGCTTCATTGATGACAAGGGAAATTTAACTGGCTATGATGTGGAGCTTGTTCGCGCCATTGATGACAAGCTACCAGAATATGAATTTGAATTTAAAACAATGGAATTTTCAAATCTATTACTAAGTTTAGAGACAAGAAAAATTGACTTTATTGCCCATCAAATGGAAATCAATGATGAGCGAGAGGAGAAATTCTTATTTAATAAAGAGCCTTATAATGTATTCCCATTAAAGGTAACAGTCAATGCAAAAAACAATGATATTCAATCCATTGATGATGTAAAGGGGAAGAATATTAGTGTTTCACCAACAAGTAACTCTGCTGTCTTTATCGAAAAATACAATAAGGAGCATAACTTAGGTGCTAATATTGTGTATTCATCTGGCTCAGTCGATGTTAACAACCAACTTGCGACAGGTCGTATCGATGCAATCATTACAACACCCTTTGCAGTGAAGTATTATAACGAAAGCAATAAAGCGCAGCAAAAGGTTGTTGGAGATGCTTTATTAAATTCAAAAGTTTACTTTTTATTAAATAAAGACGAGGTTGTTTTACAGGAGCGACTTGATGATGCCATTCGAGAATTAAAGGCAGAAGGTGTCATTAGTGAGCTAAGTAAAAAATGGTTAGGTGACGATTATACGGTGGACTTCTAAACGAAACTGGAGGGGAAGAAGGAAGTATGGCCAATGACTTTGACTTTACGCTAATTGCAAAAGTACTTCCAATATTGCTTCAGTATTTACCAGTAACACTCGAAATTTTAGTGTTTGCCACTTTTTTTGGCATGCTGCTTGGTATAGTGATCGCCATTCCAAAGCTGTTACACATACCAGTTCTGAAGCAAATCATAACGATTTATATTTCGTTTATTCGAGGTACGCCGATTTTAGTGCAATTGTTTTTAGTGTTTTATGGTATACCAGCATTATTAAAGCTTGTGCATATTGATGTAACAAGAATGGATGCTATGTATTTTGTGATTATTACTTATACGTTGAGTAATGCTGCATCGTTTGCTGAGATTTTTAGAGCGGCTATTTTAACAGTTGATCGTGGACAAATGGAGGCAGCTTATTCAGTTGGATTAAGTGGAATACAGGCCTTTTTACGTATTGTGCTCCCTCAGGCGATTCGTGTTGCCTTTCCCAATATGGCAAATACGATGATTAATTCATTAAAGGATACTTCTTTAGCATTTTCAATTGGTGTCATGGATATGGTGGGGCGTGGAGAAACACTTATTGCTTCTACGACAAGGGCGCTGGAGATATATTTGGCGCTGTCCATCGTTTATTTTGTCATTGTTATGCTGTTAGAAAAGGTATTAAAGCTAAATGAACGGTATCTTAATCGATATATGCCAAAGGAAGCTGCATCTAGCTAGGGGGAAATGCTATGACAATAGATTTTGCTTTTATTTTTGAAGCTTTAATAGAAATTAGTAAAGTATTGCCGTTAACTTTGTTTATGACAGTTACACCTGTCATATTGGGCATTTTAATCGGCATAATAGTTGCTTTTGTTCGGATACAACAAATAAAAATTCTCGCACCAATGTTGAATTTTTACGTATCTTTTTTTAGAGGCACACCAATCATTATGCACATTATGCTTGTTTATTTTGGCATACCAATTGTGGTTGATGTTATTGCAAAGGCTTTAAAGATAGAGTATCAATCAAGCTCTATCCCTATTTTATTTTTTGTTATTTTGGCTTTGACGCTAAGTGCAGGAGCTTATGCCTCCGAAATAATTCGGTCTGGTATTTTAAGTGTACCTAAGGGACAGCTAGAGGCAGCTTATGCAGTCGGTTTAACATTTTCACAGGCGATGCGACGTTATATATTACCCCAAGCATTTAGTAAATCCATTCCTAACTTCACAAATGTTTTTATTGGATTCTTACATGCTACGTCACTAGCCTTTTTCCTTTCAGTTAAAGAGTTAACAGGAGTTGCGAATATCGTTGCTTCTATTAATTTAAAGTTTCTGGAGGCATTTATCGCTGTCGGTTTAATTTATTGGAGTGTTTCAGCTATCGTTGAATGGCTTGCACATCGTATTGAAAAAAGAGTAACTGCCTATAGCAAGGGCGGCATTTAAATTTAGTAAATAGAAAGGGGATCGACGATGACAGTAGCTGAAATAGTGATTGAACATTTGAAAGAGGAAGACTATACAAGGTATTTAGAAGTCCTAGTAGAAAGTTATGCACAGTATGAAAAAGAATATGAAAACCCAGAGAACTGGGCTTCCTACTTAAATGATATTCGGGCATCTGTTGGTAATCCTAATGCAGAAACAATTTTAGTGGCAAAGCGTGGCGATGAAATTTTAGGGGGACTGCAATTATTTACAGATGCTGAAAAAGCATACGGTTTACCAGAGCTTAACATACAGTCTACCATTGTGCGCTTACTTGGCGTGCATCCTAAAGGAAGAGGGCTAGGTGTTGCTAAAAAATTATTGCACGAAAGCTTCGCCTTTGCACGCAATCGTCAGGATCAAGCATTATATTTGCACTCAGGTGATATTATGCAGGCCGCTATTAATCTTTATTTATCCCTGGGCTTCGTAAGAGATGAATCTAAAGAGTTTAATAAGGGAGATAAGCTTGTAAAAAGTTTCCGCTATGATTTATAAATAAACCATGAGTACGGTGTCTATTTAGTATAATTTCTTGTTAAAAAATGCCATAGAAAAAGGATTTGTTAGTCCTTTTTCTATGGCATTTGCACTTAAATTAGCGCTTACGAAATTTTCCCATAGGCTAAGTATGGGAAAAAACCTTCAAGGAATCGTTCAGTTGCTGGCATAAAGTAAGAGCCGAAATGGAAATCAGGATCTAATGTTGTTATGATCCATGTTCCGCCAGTAGAGGCAGTGTCAACATATAAAACTGCACCACCATCTTCCGTCGATACTAAAATATCTGCATTGATGATACCAAGCGCATTAGGGACGGAGCGTAACAGTCGATAATCTCAAATAAGAAACACGGTCTCACCTTTCGTGGCGAGATCGTGTTTTATCTACATTACATATTGAAAATTTTCCCGGGATTCATAATATTATGTGGATCAAGTGCTGCCTTGATGCTTTTCATCACTAATAGAGATGTTCCGTGCTCTGTAGACTGATATTTCATTTTTCCAATACCAACACCATGTTCGCCAGTACAAGTACCACCACGTAGTAAGGCGTATTGGACAATATGTTCATTGAAGCGGTCCGCCTTTGCTTGCTCCTCAGCATCTTTTGGATCTAACATTAGCAAGGCATGGAAGTTACCGTCTCCAACGTGACCAACAATTCCGCCTGCAAGACCAACTTCCTCAAGCTGTTCACGAGCATATAAAACGGATTCTGCAAGCATAGAAATCGGCACACAAACATCAGTCGACATAAGCTTTTTCCCTGGGTAGGCATGGATATATGCATAGGCCAATGAATGGCGCGTCTCCCAGAGCTTATTACGAGCTGCATTGTCTTGTTCAAATTCAACAGAAAGACAGCCAAAGTCCTCAAAAATATCTTTAGCAAATTCTATATCAGCATGCATACCTGCTTCATTTCCGTGGAATTCTAAAAATAGTGTTGGTTTTTCATCATAGGATGTTTCATTATAAATATTTGCTTGTTTGATAGAGGCTTCATCGACCAGTTCAACACGGCCTATTGAAATACCCGCCTGTAACAATGCGGTTACTGCACTGACAGCATCGCCAACTGTCGCAAAGACTGCACGCCCCGCCGTTACAAATTCGGGTATACCATAGACTTGTAAAGTTAACTCTGTAAAGCAACCTAGCGTACCCTCAGAGCCAACAAAAAGGCCATTCAAGTGATAACCAGAAGAAGATTTTGCTGCTAAGTTACCGGTATGAATGACTGAACCGTCTGCGAGTACAACCTCTAGATCTCGTACTTGATCGCGCATAACACCATAGCGCACTGCGGTTGTTCCGCTGGCATTTGTCGCTGCCATTCCACCAAGTGTAGCATCAGCGCCAGGATCAACCGTGAATTGAAGTCCATGTTTTTTTAATTCTTTATTCAATTGCGCACGTGTTACACCTGGCTGTACTTTTACTAGCAGGTCATCTGGTCGAATTTCTAAAATAGCATTCATTTCAGAGAAGTCGATAGAAATCCCATTTGCAATAGGAATTGCATTTCCTTCCAAGCTTGAGCCAACACCAAAAGGTACGACTGGTACACGTTCTGCATGCGCAATTTTCAAGATGGCACTGACATCGGCTGTAGATCGAGGAAAGACAACGATATCTGGTAAGCTCATTGCATGATGAGATTCGTCCCTTCCATGTAGCTGTCGCATCGTTTCGTTTGTTGACACCTGTTCTTCAGATAAAACCTTTTTTAGTTGATTTACTATTAATTCTACAGCAACAGTCATTCCAATCCCTCCAAATTTTCTGATAAATTAAACTTTATCATGCATTTATGGGAAATGGAATGAACTGCCTATAAAAAATTAGTGAGCAAAGGCTTTTTCTAGTTTTTGAGTAAATTCATCCTGCTCAGCAGCACTAGATTGTTGCCACCATTTTTCAAAAAACACGCCAAGCCCTGGAAGTAAATGCTCCTCACCGCGGCTAATTGCATCTTCGACAATATCCTTAAACTCGGCCGCTGATTGACCATGTACGTTTGTCGTAATCGCATCTCTTATTTGAAAATTCATCTATTTCGCCTCCTTAGTAATAATTTGTCCAACCTTTTAAGAAATATGTATAGAATTACAGTTAAAAGATATGATTTTTGAAATATCATACTGTTGTTATGTATAAATATTAAAAAGGACTTATAAAAACTTTCTGATCATATTGACAAAAGGGGTGTTCGACATCTTCGTAGTATAATAATTAAGATAAAGGCACCTAGGAATAATGGACTGTGCACAAGTCGACAGGAAAATAGGATGACAATACAGCGTAATAATCAAAAGCTATCACCTGAACAACCTTTTGATGAAGTATTAGAATTAGTCCAGCCGATGATAACGTCGATTTTGTTAAAGTGCCAAATTTATAAGGATTTTGAGTATTATCGTCATATAGCATCCATAGCCGTGTGGGAGGCTTGGCATAAAGCGGACCCATCAAAAGGGCTATTTTCCGCTTATATTTATACAACCGTTAAAGGAGAAATTTTAAAAGAACTTTCAAAGGAAAAGAGTTTTGAAAATATGAACACACCTATGGATAATGAAACGATAAATTATATTCGAGATCATGAAATGAGTGAAAGAAATCCTGTTCTTATAGAATGTATTATGTCTCATTTAAAATTTGAAGAAAGAAAAATACTACTACTTTTCTATGTAGAAGGTTATAGTTACTCGGAAATAGCTAAAGAACTATGTTTATCTGAGGCTGCAGTAAAAAAAAGACGTACAAGAATAATGATTAAGCTCCGTAAGCTGCTATCTTCTATAGACGAATAGAGCGATAAAGCAGCAAAAGTATGCTAATATCAAAATAAAATGAATATTAGCATACTTTTAATATTTGCATACAACTTCCAATAAAAATGCTATCATCTGTAAGAAGTCAAAAAAAAATACAATTTTTAATTCTATATTTCCGTTAGATAGGTAAAATTACCTATCTAATTTAAAAGATATATATTGGTATGGAGGGTTTCTGTTGGAGAAATGGTTGGATCAATTAGAGATAGAAAAGAAAGAGATTTGGTATATAGTATTACCATTATTGCTAGTCATTCCACTATTAGGTTTAAGTAATCAGATGTTTGGTATTTTTAAGGAAGAAAGCTACATATGTTTGAATTTGATTATACAAACACTAATTATTGTTTTTACAATGGCAATCGCTATTCAATCTTGGCTCGTTTTTTCACATTTATTATCAAATCAAACATTATACATAGGTAATTTATTTTTTATCATAGCTTTGTTGGAATTGGTGAGCATGGTTACCGCTCAAAATCCAATGGCTGAAACACAATATATGGAAATGTTTTTACATATAGTAATGCGTTTGTGCTTATCAATCGGTTTTCTATTTATTATTTTAAAGCAAAAAAAACGCTTAACGATGAATTATCGAATTTATACATATGGCAGTTCTTTATTATTTGTATTAGTGACCCTTTTTATAGTGTATTTATCTTCAAAGTATTCCTTGCTTGAAGAGCAATTGGTGTATAAAGCTGACGCGATTGTCCATCTATTGTCTGCTGTCTTACAAGGTGCAACGATAGTGATTTTAAGTAAGTATATAAAACAGTTGCCCAAACGAGTTATGTGGCTTATTAGCGCTGCCATTTATTTAATCATTAGTGATATTTTCTTTATTATCATTAAAGATTGGGAATCTATTTGGGGCTTTTCAGCACTTATTTATCAATTTTTTGCATTCTACTTTTTCCTAAAAGCAATCTATTATACAACGGTCGAAAAACCGTATCAGCAACTATTAAAAATAAAGCAAGACCTTGAGCAATCGCAGCAGGAGCTTCTCTTTCAAGCTTATCATGATGATATTACGCAGCTCCCAAATGAACATCTATTATTAAAAACCTTAAAAGAGGATTTAAATGCCAATAATCATCAAAAAGCAATCATTGCAATTGAGATTGATCGTCTTGCAGCCATCCGCTCATCTATAGGTATTAGCTATTCTAATAAAATGATGAAGCTAGTGGCCGAGAGAATACAAGCCATATTACCTCCTCATTATTTTGCTACAAAGCTTCGTGAGGGTCAGTTCATTATTTATGTTAATCATGTGAAGACATGTGAAGAGCTATTACAATTTTGCTTGAACTTAAAAAGTGCTATGCAAAAACCATTGCAAGTACAACTATTTTCACTCAATGGTAATCTTAATATTGGAATTGCTTTGCATGAAGAAGATTGCTCAGATGAAGAGTTTTTAATGCATGCTCAGTTAGCGATGCGGGAAGCGAGTCAAATACCTCAAAGATTTCTTTTTTATAAGCCATATATGTCAAATGGCATTGCTGATCGTATATTAATTGAGCAAGAGCTCCATAAGGCACTAGCTAATGAAGAATTTTATTTGGACTTCCAGCCTCAGGTGAATTTAAAAACTGGCAAAATTGAATCAGTAGAAGCGCTAGTGCGATGGCGTCATCCAACGCGTGGATTTGTTTCACCGGAGTTGTTCATCCCAATTGCAGAAGAATCTGGCCTTATTATTCCATTAGGGAAATGGATTTTAGAGACGGCATGCTCTCAAGCAAAGACATGGGAAGAGCAAGGTTTACCACCAATGAAGGTTGCCGTTAATTTATCTCTCGGGCAATTATTCCAGCAAGATTTAGTGCAAATGGTGCAAGAGATTTTACAACGAACAAATTTAGAACCAAAATATTTACAATTAGAAATCACGGAAAGTATGACAATGAATATCGATCAAATGACACAGCTACTGCATGAACTAAAGGCACTTGGTATCCAAATTGCTGTCGATGACTTTGGAACAGGGTATTCGTCGCTTTCATATTTAAAAGATTTTCCTATTGATTGTTTGAAAATTGACCGGACGTTTGTTCGAAATATTCAGCATAATCCGAATGATGAAGCACTAGTTTCTATGATTTTATCAATGGCAAAGCATTTGCGATTGAAGGTCGTTGCCGAGGGAATTGAAGAAGTAGAGCAACTTGCTTTCCTTATTGACGGTGATTGCGATTATATTCAGGGCTATTTATTTAGTAAGCCGATTTCTGCTGAACAAATTTCCAATAACTTCAAAGATTTGCACAATCGAGCAAGTGATATTTTAACAAAGCTTAAATATAAAGAGGATTACATAATTTAAAGTTGACGTTAAGAAAATATATAATAATTATTATTATGGCTCATCATCATAACATGGGGTTGATTTCCGTTCCGACTGGGCGGCGCGTCCGATGAGCCGCTTCACTCGCGTTGCGCGCTCCAGGGTCTCATCTGTGACGCTAATCCCCAAGGAGTCGACCAATCGGAACGAAGATCAACTTATATACAGGGAATACGTTTTAACAAATGTCATCCGCAACTTTTGGTGATGAATCATTATTGTGCTCTACCGCCATTTCATGGATTTTAGTATTGGCAATATGTATTTTCAAAAAGAAAAAATCTGCTTACTTCACCACTGTAAGTAAGCAGATTTTTATTATGAGGTTTAATGTACGAGGTACTCTTCCTTTAATTCTCCTATGGCCACTTCGGAGCGTTCCTCTAAAGAACGACGTAAATGAACAGTTGCTGTTTTACCATCATCATGAAGCTTGTCAATCCAGATAGATACGCCATTATAGCTTACTTCATATTCTAAAGGTGAGGTGACAATTTCTTGTGCACGTGTATAATCCACTTGAAGGCCCCCTTATTTTTTTGTCTTGCCTTCTTTAGTGACTGAGTTAATAAGGTCCGTAAACTCTTGTGAAAACTCTTCGTTAGCTTTTTCACTAGCTTTGTTTGGCGCTATTTTTTGGTTTTTTGGCGTTTGAGGTAATGACCCTTTATTTGCGCTTTTACCTTGCTTATTGTCTCTTCCCATGTTTAGTTTCTCCTTTCGTTTTGATATTTCTTAATATGGCTTTGAATCGATTTTTTTATCATGGGAAAAACTAGGGAAAGGTAAGGATTTAATGAAATGTTTAGAACATTTTTGGATTAATAGTAAATTCTTATATGCGCATACTAAGTCTAGTCAAATTTTATAATGAAACCTTTTTGATGGAAAAATCATTATTTAATAGCGCCCAATTTTGTGGGAAAGGGAAACCTAATGCCCAATAGCTAATACCTCGAAGATTATATTCCTTCGTCATATCAAACTTAGCTTGTGCACTTCTAGCATCTTCAAACCATACCTCATGATTTCTACCTTGTTCATCAACATAATGAAAATAAGGTGATTGTGCGGTCCTATCATATTGTATAGTTGCGCCATATTTTACTGCTCTGTTAATCGCTTCTTGAGAGCTGAATGTTTCTGCCTCTTGCCCTTTAACATGCGGTAGAAGCCAATCGCGAGCATAAATTTGAAAGCCTAAAAATATTTTGTTAGCAGGCATTACTGATAACGCATATTCTACAACTTTTCTCATTTCATTAATTGGTGAAATTGCTTGCGGCGGACCAAGTCGGTAACCCCACTCATATGTCATCAAAACTACAAAATCTGCAATTCTTCCGTGTGCCTCATAATCATGTGCCTCATATAAAGTTCCTGCCTGAGTTGCGCTCGTTTTCGGGGCAAGTGCTGTTGATACTAGGAATCCTTTTGGATGAAGACGATCAACAGCTAATTGGAGGAAAGTGTTATAATTCTCTCGATCTGCCGGAAGAACGTTTTCGAAATCAACATTTAGAACTTTATATCCCTTTTCCTGCATCACCTCCAGAGCATTGTTGATGACCTTTTCCCGTAGTTCTGCACTAGATAAAATAACATGGGATAAGTTGGAGCCTGTTTGTGTGGAAGAGAAGTTCGTAAGGGTTAGCATAGGTGTAATATTTTTGGCAATAGCTGCATCAATCATTTCTTTATCTTGTATAGGCTGTAATGAGCCATCCTCCTTCATCATATAAGCAAAGGGGCTAAAATAAGTAAGCAGATGACCGATAGCGTTAATCGAACGCACAGCTTCTTCAGGCTTTTGATACGTATAGGCATTTACTTCAACGGAAGGTTTTGCTCTCGGAATAATCAAACTCGTACCAACATAAATCATATTTGGGTTAGAGATACCATTTTCTAAAGCGATTGCTTGAACGGTCGTACCATATTGATTGGCAATTTGCGATAGAGTCTCTCCTGACTGCACAATATGTGTAGTGGGTGGAATAACAAGTCTAGTTCCAGGCGTTAAAACATCTGGATTCGTTAAATGATTTTCTGTGATAATCGATTGAATAGGTACACCGTATTGTTTAGCTATTGACCATAAAGTATCGCCCCTTTTTACAATATGGGTTGTGTAAGGAGAGGGGATAACGAGTGATTGTCCGATTACTAATTGATCTGGATTAGATAATGCGTTTATTTGGATAATGGAATTGATAGGTACGGAATAGTGGTTTGCAATTTGCCAAAGTGTTTCACCAGCGCTCACCACATGAATAATCATTAGGACACCTCCTAGGTGGTTTCAATATATCATCATATGTATGAATGAAGAAAATGAGCATTTATCTTTAATTATTACTGGATAAAAAAATTTAAACTTCATATTCTTTCCAAGTGGTATGCATAGGATAGAACATATGCATTGCATCATTTGAGAAAGGAGCTGGATTTTGAAGAAAGTAAAGCTCACAGGAAGAATTGTTATCCCTGATGATCCGGATTATGACCTAGCAAGAACAAATAATAACTTAAATGATCCAAAATTTCCGAGTATCATTGTGTTTTGTCAAAATACGAAAGACGTTATCCATGCATTAAGATCGGCGAGAGAAAATAATGAACCATTTCGAATCAGAAGTGGGAGACATAATTATGAAAATTATTCATTATTAAATGAAGGTCTTGTTATAGATGTTAGTGAAATGAATGAAATAACAATTAACATGAAAGATATGACAGCGAGAATTGAAGCGGGTGCTAATTTAGGAAAAGTGTATCGGGTATTATGGGAAAATGGTTTTACAATCCCCGCAGGAACTGAAGGTAGTGTAGGGGTTGTTGGTTTGACGCTTGGAGGAGGAATTGGCATGCTATCGCGTCCATTTGGGCTAACATGTGACAGTCTACTAGAACTTGAAATGGTTGTTGCAAATGGTCATGAAGGGGCTGAAGTAATCCAAGCTGACAAGCAAAGAAATAGTGATTTATTTTGGGCAAGTTGTGGCGGGGGCGGTGGAAATTTTGGCATCGTTACAGCTCTTACATTTAAATTGCATCCTATTTCTAACGTATCGATTTTCTCCATTACATGGGGATGGGAAGATTTTGAACGAGCATTTGACGCATGGCAAAAATGGGCACCGTACACAGATGAACGCTTGACCTCACAAATTGAGCTTAAATCTAAGGAAGTTGGCGAAATTGTAGCTCAAGGTGAGTTTATAGGTGCAGCATCTGAACTAAAGAAACTACTCCGCCCAATAAGAAAAACAGGTTCACCAACGAATATATGGGTAAAGGAAGTACCATATATTAAAGCCGTAGAATTTTTTGACTTACCGAGTGGCAATAAACCAGATCTTCGTAAAAGGTCAGGATCCTTTATTGAAAGACCATTCCCTCATGCGGCCATTGTACAAATGAAAGAATTTTTAACGAATGCTCCAAATAGAAATACGACCATTTGGCAGCAATCTCTTAGAGGCGAGGTAAGTCAAATTGCGCCAAATCGAACAGCCTATTATTATAGGAATGCTTTAATTGCTCAGGAGTATATTACTTCATGGAAAAAGCCTAAAGAAGAAGAAAAAAATATTCAGTGGGTGGAAAATTTAAGACGGGCTTTGTCACCTTACACTACTGGTGATTATGTAAATTTCCCAGATCGTTTTATAAAAGATTGGCCAACTGCCTATTATGGTCGTAATCTTAGAATGCTTAGAGAAGTAAAGGGAAGATATGATCCGTTCAATGTATTTAATTTCCCTCAAAGTATTCCGCCAAATAAAAAATGGCTTTAAATGATGGATAAGAGATACTTAAAAATAAGAAAGAGCAGAATGTAGAGTTTCATATTAGTATAGTCATTGCTGCTCTTTTCTTTCTATTTTCCTTCTGCAAGTAATTTGTTAATTGCTGGAATATCGGCAGGTGCGAAATTTAGATCTAGAAGTTGATTTCGAGGAACCCATCTAATTTCAGCGTGTTCTAGCACGACAGGCTCCCCCTTTATGATTGAAGCCTTATATGTTTCTAAACGTACAATGAATTTTTCGTATTCATGAATGGTATCTTCTACTTTTTTCCCAACTTGTATCGAGCAATTAAATTCCTCTAATATTTCACGGGTTAAAGCTTGTTCAGGTGATTCACCATCCTCAATTTTACCGCCAGGAAATTCCAAATAGTTTGCTAGTACCATATTAGGATTTCTCAACGCACAAAAAAATTCATGCTTGTCATTTTCTATAATTGCACCTACTACATGTACATTTTTTTTCATTCATGTTCATCCTTAAGTTTATTTTTGAATCTTAGCCATCACCCAAAATGGGAATTGCATTGTATTTCTAAAATATTGAAAATTATAACATGTATTTCTGAATTTACCCATTATCTAGTGGTTAATAATTTGTCTCATAACGTGTGGTTGATTTCCGTTCCGACTGGGCGCTTTGTAGCTGCCGCTTTGCTTTCGCTACAGAAAACAATTGCCGCTGACGCTTCGCTTTCGCACAGATAAAACATTGCCGCTGTTGGTCACGAAGGCGTTATCACAGGACGTGATGCTCTTAGCCTTCGTTCCTCTATTGCTAATCCCCAAGGAGTCGCCCAGTCGTAACGAAGATCAACTAATATAATATCTTTTACTTTTGGTGCTTTCCTGGAGGTATCTAATGAGTCAATTATTGATCGACAGTAAAATAACAATAAAACTGTTTTTTGCATGACTATGTAATTTGTCGTTTTCTACTGTATAATAATGAACAGTAAATAGGATAAAGGCGGTACGAAGTACGATGAAAAGAATTGAATCTACGCAAAATGCGTTAGTGAAATATTGGAAAAAGCTAGCGGCGACACGTAAAGAGCGTGAAAGATCAGGGGAATTCATAGTTGAAGGATTCCATTTAGTAGAAGAAGCATTAAAAAATAAAGAGCAGGTGCTGCAGCTAATTGTTCGTGAAGGTGTAGATTTACCAATGCTTTGGCCGATTGATAATGTAGCCGTCGTTGAAGTAACATCGGCTGTTGCCAAGGAGTTTGCTGAAACGGAGACTTCTCAAGGTGTATTTGCAGTTTGTAAGCAGCCTTTGTTAGAAGCAGAAGTAATGGTTTCATGGCGCAAAGTGCTACTTATTGATGCTGTCCAAGATCCAGGAAATATTGGGACGATGATTCGTACAGCGGATGCGGCTGGTTTAGATGCAGTAATTCTCGGTAAGGGTTGTGCAGATTTATATAATCCTAAAACACTTCGTTCTGCACAAGGCTCACATTTCCATATTCCTGTCCTCCGAGGTGATTTAGAGGAATGGATTGAGCAGCTACAGGAAAATGGTGTACCAGTATTTGGAACTGCCTTAGATGAGGATGCAGTTGTCTATAGTGATATTGAGCATACGGGTGCATTCGCTATAATGATGGGGAATGAAGGAAGTGGCATTCATCCACAACTACTTTCGATGACAGATCAAAATATTATTATTCCAATTTTTGGACAGGCAGAGTCTCTAAATGTAGCAGTGGCAACAGGAATAGTTTTATATGGATTTGTTAAGTAATTAATAAAAGGAATTTCAACTGCGGTTATAAGTATTTGATAAAATCGTTAAAAGTAGTCTTATTACCAAAATTTGCAGATGACATTTTTAAAAATATATACCCTGTGTATTAGTTGATCTTCGTTACGACTGGGCGACTCCTTGGGGATTAGCGTCACAGATGAGACCCTGCAGCGAAGCGAAGCGGCTCATCGGACGCCCCCAGGAAGCTCTGCTCTGTGCGAAAGCGAAGCGACAGCAACAAATGTTTTTTGTAGCGAAAGCAAAGCGGCAGCTACAAAGCGCCCAGTCGGAACGGAAATCAACCACACGTTATGGTGATGAGCCTAAAATTGCAGATAGAACCATCAATATCGATGGTAATAGGCACATGGCTCTTGATTTGAATTGGTATAGTATTGTATAATCACTTTTAAAATGTAAACTAAAATGCTTTGACCGGGAAGTAGTAAAGATTGTGAATGGACGACAGGGAGCGTAGGCCGGAGATTGAGAGCCAGCGCCGTACCAATGCAGTTTTGAATTCATCTCGCGAGCAGCTACCGGGACCAGCGAAATGCTGTAAAGGTTTGCCGGCTTTAATCTAGTCGTTATGTCAATGAAGTGATTGCGAGGAGTTTGCCTTGCAATAACTAGGGTGGTACCGCGAATATGTCCTCGTCCCTTTTTTAGGGGCGAGTTTTTTTGTGCCATCATTTGGCATTATCTTCATTCAGTAAAAGACTCCCACCTTTGAAGGTGGTGAGATAAATGCGGATGTGGTTCCTTTTCAGTGGGTGTCCAAACACCTACTGAATGAAGATAAAGCCTCCGGCGGATGTCACGGATTTTCAAAGGAATGAATATGGGATGTTAGCCTAAAATCTTCGCATCCTGCGAAAACGGCTAACTGACCTGCATCGGTAAAAACGCCACGTCCTGTGGCATTACCGAAATGACCGACATCGTGTCGGCCCTCGTGCAGGCCCGGGTACAATTCAAAATCCGGACGCATTGTTTATCTGTAGCGAAAGCAAAGCGACAGCTACAAATGTTTTCTGTGCGAAAGCGAAGCGACAGCAACAATTACGCCAAGGCGAAATTGATTTAATCAAGGAGGGTTTATTACATGGAAGAGCAATTAAAGCAATTAGAGCAAGAAGCACTTGCTAAAATTGAAGCGGCAGCAAATTTAAAGGAACTAAATGATGTGCGAGTAGCGTATCTAGGAAAAAAAGGACCTATCACTGATTTATTAAAAGGGATGGGGAAATTATCAGCTGAGGAACGCCCGAAAATGGGTGCCTTAGTCAATACAGTTCGTGAAAAGGTTACAGCTGTATTAGAGGAAAAAGCGACTGTGTTAGAGGAAGCGGCAATTGCTGAAAAATTAGCAAGTGAGTCGATTGATGTCACTTTACCTGGCCGTGAAATTAAAGTTGGGAATCGCCATCCATTAACACGCGTTATTGAAGAAATTGAAGATTTATTTATCGGTATGGGCTATGAAATTGCAGAAGGTCCGGAAGTGGAGAAGGATTATTATAACTTCGAGGCACTGAACTTACCGAAGGGACACCCTGCTCGTGATATGCAAGATTCGTTTTATATTTCCGAGGAAATATTATTACGTACGCATACATCTCCTGTGCAAGCTCGCACAATGGAAGATAAGAAAGGTGAATCAATTCGCATTATTTGCCCAGGAAAAGTATTCCGCCGTGACAACGATGATGCTACACACTCACACCAGTTCATGCAAATTGAAGGGCTAGTTATTGGCGAAAATATTCGTATGAGTGACCTTAAAGGTACTTTAGATACTCTTGCGAAAAAAATGTTCGGTGCAGACCGCGAAATTCGACTTCGACCAAGCTTCTTCCCATTCACAGAGCCATCTGTTGAAATGGATATTTCTTGCTTTAAATGTGGTGGTTCTGGCTGTAACGTATGTAAAGGCACAGGCTGGATTGAAATTTTAGGTGCAGGTATGGTGCATCCTAATGTACTTGAAATGGCTGGCTATGATCCGAAGAAGGTTTCTGGCTTTGCATTCGGTATCGGTGCTGAACGTATCGCAATGTTGAAATATGGTGTCGACGATATTCGTCATTTCTATACAAGTGACACACGTTTCTTATCACAATTCGAGCGAACAGAGGCGTAAGGGGGATAAAAAATGTTAGTATCATTAGAATGGTTAAAAGATTATGTAAGTACACAGGATTTAACGCCTGAGGAGTTAGCTGAAAAAATTACGCGCTCTGGGATTGAAGTAGATGCAGTAATTGACCGTGCTAACGCAATGGATAAAGTTGTTGTTGGCTATGTCGTATCAAAAGAGAAACACCCTGAAGCAGATAAATTAAATATTTGCCAAGTGGATGTTGGTGAAGCTGAACCACAACAAATTATTTGTGGTGCGCCAAACGTTGATGCTGGTCAAAAAGTTATTGTCGCTCGTCCAGGTGCACATTTACCAGGCGGCATTAAAATAAAAAAAGCAAAACTTCGTGGACATGAATCAAACGGTATGATTTGTTCATTACAAGAGTTAGGAATCGAAGGGAAACTTGTTCCTAAAGCATATTCTGAAGGTATTTATGTACTTCCTACTGATGCTGAAGTCGGCTCGGATGCCCTTGCTATTTTAGGTCTACGTGACACAGTATTAGAGCTTGGTTTAACACCAAACCGCTCAGACGCGTTGTCAATGCTAGGAGTAGCGTACGAAGTTGGCGCAATTCTAACTGAAGAAGTAAAATATCCAGAAATCGCCTACAGCACATCTTCTGAAAAAGCAGAAGACATGTTAAAGCTTCGAGTAGAAGATTTACAAGCAAACCCAATGTATGTAGCAAAAGTTGTGAAAAACGTAAAAATCGCGGAATCACCGATGTGGCTACAAAATCGCTTAATGGCAGCAGGCGTACGCCCACATAATAATGTTGTCGATGTTACGAACTACATTTTAATGGAATACGGTCAACCGCTTCATGCCTTTGACTACGATAGCCTAGCAACAGGTGAAATCGTAGTGCGTAAAGCAACAGAAGGCGAAAAAATGACAACTTTAGATGACCAAGAGCGTACATTAAAGGCAACAGATTTAGTCATTACAAATGGTAAGGAGCCAGTAGCTATCGCAGGTGTAATGGGTGGTGCAAACTCTGAAGTAAATGATTCTACAACAACTGTTGTAATCGAATCTGCTTACTTCGACGGCTTAACTGTACGTCAAACATCACGTCATCTTGGACTTCGTTCAGATGCTTCTGCTCGCTTTGAAAAGGGTGTCGACCCTAACCGTGTGTTACCTGCTGCAGAACGTGCTGCAGCACTACTAGCTAAATTAGCTGGCGGTGAAGTGTTAGAGGGAACATGCATCGTGGATGAACTAGATAAATCACCAGCACGTGTTGTCGTTTCTCCAGATTTTATTAATGAACGTTTAGGTATGAAAATTTCGTTAGAAGAGATGTTGTCTATTTTAGAGCGTCTTAAATTTGGCGTTGAAGCAGCAAATGGTTTACTAATCGTTGATGCACCAACACGTCGTCAAGATATTAAAATTGAAGAAGATATCGTAGAGGAAATTGCTCGCCTATACGGCTATGATGAAATTCCGATGACTTTACCAGAGGGAGCAAACCAAGTAGGCCGTCTAACACCATACCAAGCAAATCGTCGTGTAGTTCGTAGTTACATGGAAGGGGCAGGTCTTTACCAAGCTGTCACTTACTCATTGACTTCAGATGCATTGTCACAACGCTTTGCATTGAAAGCTGAGCCGGTAACACGTTTACTAATGCCGATGAGTGAGGACCGTTCAACACTACGTCAAAGTCTTATCCCGCATTTAATTGAAGCTGCTGCATATAATGTGGCGCGTAAGGCTGACAATGTGGCATTGTATGAAATTGGTTCAGTATTCCTTGGTCAATCAGAAGAGGGGCTACCATATGAAGAAGAGCATGTGGCGGCAGTAGTAACAGGAAAATGGCTTGACCATGCTTGGCAGGGGGAGAAAAAAGCAGTAGATTTCTTCGTTTTAAAAGGCATTGTAGAAGGTGTTATCGGCAAGCTTGGTTTAGAGGACCGTATTTCATTTGTGAAAGCTGAAGTAGATGGATTACACCCAGGACGTACTGCTAGCATTCTTTTAGACGGTGAACAAGTCGGTATTATCGGTGGATTACACCCAGCAGAACAAAAAGCATGGGGTGTAAAAGACACATATGTAATGGAAATGAATCTAGTAACATTATTAAATGCTACTGCAAAAGAAGCACCTCTAGGTTATACACCAGTGCCTCGTTTCCCAGCAATGTCTCGTGATATTGCACTTATCATGGACCGTACAACAACAGCTGGAGAGGTTATTGCTGCGATTCGCTCAGCAGGCGTGAAATTATTGAAAGACGTTCGTGTATTCGACGTATATGAAGGTGAAAAAATGGAGGCTGGTAAAAAATCAGTGGCATTCTCACTAATATACTTCGATCCAGAGCGTACATTAACAGACGATGAGGTTGTTGCAGCACATAATAAAGTATTAAAAGCTATCGCAACAATTGAAGGCACAGAAGTACGCTAACTTAATAACTATTGTAAGCTGTCTCGTAATGAGGCAGCTTTTTTATGGTTCAATAGTATTTTCGATGAAATTTACTCCCTATTAACGGATCTTATATGCCGTTATAAAACTGTTGCAAATAGCAGAAGTATGAGTCAAATGGAGTGATGGAGAGGAGATATTTTCAACCTAAACTTTTTAGAAATAATAAAAAATAAATCATTAGTATTTATTAGCTTGAAATAAATTCTTCTAAAATGAAAATGATAAATTTTTGATATAAAGAATTTCGCTAACTACAGTCGAGGGCAAGTCATGTAAACTTGTAATCAGCTGGAGTATAGCGAAATTTTTTTATTTGTCTATAAGACCAAATTTTTCAGGAAAAGCCTGATTAGTTTTATTTCATTTTCCTAGCTTTTTCTGTATTAGCAAAATGCCATTTCGTAATGGAGCGTAAAAATTCTTCACCTTGCCCACGCCAAATACGTGCTGCTGATGCATCCACCTTTGCCGAAGCTCCCTTCAATAACTCAATACCGGCAATCTCACTCAGTCGATCCATCTCCTTTAAAAATGCCGCACGAGCTAATATCGATGCAGATGCTACTGAAACATGTAATTGCTCAGCTTTCGTAGAAAATAGTACATCATCTCGAACAATTTCACGTTCATTTTTCAAGTAATTGTAATACACACCACGTTCTGCAAACTGATCTATCAATATATGCTCTGGTTTTTCGGGTGCCATTTTTGACAGTGCATTTTTAAGTGCTCTATTATGCATCATAGCCTTCATTTTGCCCTGAGAGTAGCCCCGTGATTGTAATTCGTTATATTTTTCGTTGCGTAGTACAAGCACGCTGTGAACGCAAGCTGCACGTAAATCTGGTGCTATTTTACGCATATAATCATCCGTTAGCATTTTTGAGTCCTTGACACCAAGCGCGTTTACTAACTCAATTTTTGATGAAGGCACATATACAGCGGCAACTGTAATTGGACCGAAATAATCGCCAGTACCAGTTTCGTCTGAGCCTAGCACTGACATTGTAGCAAAACCTTCTGGAAGAACGTCGCCCTTTGCTCCTATCGCCGATGATTTTTGTTTATTTTTTACTTCTATGTTTCCCCAGCGTGCAGCTTCTCGCTCAGCTCCACCCCCTTGGAACATTAATTTACCTGATTTGTACATCGTAATGGCCGTATCTGGCAGCTTTGCAGCAAAGATTACGCCAGGTGCTTTACGTTCTACAAAATGATTTGCATAGAAAGACATCACCTCTTTTTGTTTATTTGATGATATTGAAAGTACAATATTTGACATTAAATCGTTCCTTTCTGTCCTGATTGTTCACAATTTTATACCTTTCATGGTATGATAATAAATAGCTTTTTTGTGTGATGCTGCTCACAATCGAAAAATCGTGAGCGCAAAGATTATAAAGGAGGGTGCGACTATGGAAAATAAAGAAAAGAATAAAATTTCCGTGGAAATATATGGTCATACATATAAAATGGTCGGCTCTGAATCCATTGGACATATGCGACTTGTCGCTTCGATTGTTGATGACCGTATGCGCGAGATGAATGTACATAATCCCTCACTTGATAGCACAAAGCTTGCCGTTCTTACAGCAGTAAATACCGTTCATGATTATTTACTATTAAAAGAACAAATAGAGCAACTAGAAGAAGAATTGAAAAAATTAAAGGGTTGAAGTGAATGTTAGATTTAATCATATTAGTGTTGCTATTAGCTGGGCTCATTGTTGGAGCAAAACGTGGTTTCATCGTACAGATGATGCATATCGTTAGCTTTATAGTTGCCCTAATTGTTGCGTATATTTATTATAAACCATTAGCACAAAAATTTGTTTTTTGGGTTCCGTATCCTGGTGTAACGGATTCAGGTAGTCTTGGAGTAGTCATTGATAGCCTGGATTTAGACCGCACTTTTTACCAGATCGTGGCCTTTGCCGTTATTTTCTTTGCGGTGAAAATTACATTGCAAATTGTGGCATCGATTTTTGATTTTATAGCGTATTTACCTGTGTTAGGCACATTGAATCGTTGGCTTGGAGCACTGTTTGGCATGATTGAAAACTATTTAATTATGTTTATTTTGCTATACATCCTTGCTTTATTGCCAATTGATCTTATTCAAAGTTTAATGTCGAAGTCGTTGTTAAGTGGTTTAATTTTGGAACATACACCGATCATTACAAATATGTTCCAAAACTGGTGGTATATTTATATGCAATAGCAAACTGTGCACTTCTCTCGGTTTTGAGGGAAGTGTTTTTACGATAGGAGGAATTTCCAGTGAACAAAAAAACAATTATTCGCACACTTGAGAAAATTGCATTGTATATGGAATTACAAGGGGAAAATCCATTCAAGGTATCTGCCTTTCGAAAAGCTGCTGCTGCACTTGAGGGAGACGAGCGCTCATTAAGTGAGATGGAGGATGTAACAAAGCTTAAAGGTATTGGTAAAGGGACAGCTGCTGTTATTGAGGATTTAATGACAACTGGGGAATCAAGCTTATTAAAAGAATTAGAAGAAATTGTACCAAAAGGGTTGCTCCCATTATTAAAACTTCCAGGCTTAGGTGGTAAAAAAATAGCCAAGCTTCATCAAGAGTTAGGAATTGATTCTGCGGAAAGTTTAAAGGCTGCTTGTGAGGCATGCAAAGTTCGTGAGCTAGCAGGCTTTGCAGCAAAAACCGAAGAAAAAATTTTAAAGGAACTTGCAAATTTAGCAAATCGTTCCGAACGTTTACCGATTTGGCAGCTAGAGCCTGTTGTTTTACAAATTGAAGCACTTCTAGGTAGTATGGAAAAAGTGGAACGTTTTTCTGTTGCTGGAAGCTTCCGTCGCGCAGCAGAAACAAGTAAAGATATTGATTTTATTGTTGTAACTGAAGCAGTTGAAGCTGTACGTGAAAAATTACTGAAAGAGCTCTCTATACAAGAAGTAGTGGCAGCTGGTGATACAAAGATTTCAGTTATTTTAGATTTAGAAGAGCCAGTGAGCGTAGATTTTCGATTAGTGAAGGATGCTGAATATGCAACGGCCTTACATCATTTCACAGGCTCAAAAGATCACAATGTCCGCATGCGTCAAATTGCTAAAGCCCGTGGTGAAAAGATTAGTGAATATGGCGTAGAGCAGGCAGATAGCACAGTATTGACATTTAAGGATGAAGAAGAATTTTTTGCACATTTCGATTTACCATTTATTCCACCTAGTTTGCGCACAGGTACAACGGAATTTGACAAAACAGAAGACATTAAAAGTCTAGTAAAACTAGAAGATATTAAAGCAGACTTACATATGCATACAACGTGGTCTGATGGTGCATACTCTGTAGCTGAAATGGGCGAGGCATTAATAGCGCGTGATTATCAATATAGCGTTATTACTGACCATTCACAATTTTTAAAAGTAGCAAATGGTTTAACGCCGGAGCGTTTGATAAAGCAACGTGCTGAAATTGAGGCATTTAATGAAACACATCCAGATTTTCAATTATACGCAGGAACAGAAATGGATATTTTGCCAGATGGTTCCCTCGATTTTGAAGATGATGTGCTGAAAGAATTAGATTTTGTCATTGCTTCCATTCACTCTAGTTTTACACAATCACAGGAAAAAATAATGGCGCGTTTACTTACTGCGATGCAAAATCCGTATGTCCATATGATCGCCCATCCAACTGGTCGCATTATTGAGGATCGAAATGGCTATAATCCAGATATGGAGCAATTAATTGCTTGGGCAAAGGAATATGGTAAAATTTTAGAGTTAAATGCGAATCCATATCGTCTAGATTTATGTGTTGAACATTTAGAAATGGCTTTAACAGCTGGCGTACCCGTAGCAATCAATACGGATGCCCATGATATTGCTCATTTACGCTTTATGGATATTGGGGTGCGCTACGCAAACAGGGCATGGTTGAAAAAGGATATGATTGTGAATACATGGACGCAAGAGCAATTTGAAGCGTTCATTCGACGAAATAAATAGGTTGAGGAGGTGTTCTCAGTGATCGCAGAACGCGCATTGAAAACACTAGAATATGATAAAGTACGTCAACAAGTGGCTACATACTGTACTTCATCAATCGGCAAATCAGCCATTGATGAACTTGTACCACAAACAGACTATGAAAAAGTTGTACAATTATTAGAAGAGATGGATGAAGGACTCTCCATTTTACGTGTTAAAGGCAATGTACCGATGGGTGGAATTTTTGATGTACGACCAGCTGCAAGGCGTGCACAAATCGGTGGCATGCTTTCAGCGATGGAATTAATGGAAGTCTCAAGTACGATTCGAGCAAGTAGAATTCTTCGCAATTTTATTGAAGATTTAGAATCAGAAGAAGTGATTGAGATCCCTCATTTCATCGTCAAAAAGGAGTCAATGCCTGTTTTAACAGGCTTGCAACATGAAATTAATAACTGTATTGATGACAATGGCTCAGTGCTAGACTCTGCAAGTCAAACTTTGCGTTCAATTCGCCAATCTTTACGCGCTGAGGAGGCTAAAGTACGTTCTAAGCTTGAAAGTCTTACTCGTGGGAGCAATGCTGCAAAAATGCTCTCAGATGCACTTGTAACGATTCGTAATGATCGCTTTGTTATCCCGGTTAAGCAAGAGTATCGTCATCATTATGGTGGAATTGTGCATGACCAATCATCTTCTGGTCAAACATTATTCATCGAGCCAGATTCGGTTGTACAAGCGAATAATGAAATTCATCGATTAAAAATGAAGGAGCAAGCTGAAGTTGAACGTATTTTACTTGCTTTAAGTGCAATGGTAGAGGAAGTAGCTCCGGATTTATTTAACTTAGTAAAAGTTCTAGGTGAAATAGACGTTATTTTAGCAAAAGGCAAGTATGGTCAAGCAAACAAATGTACAATGCCTAAAATGAATAACGATGGCTATATTCGTCTTGTGCGTGCACGTCATCCACTTTTACCGATTGAAACGGCAGTTGCTAACGATATTGAATTTGGGAAAGACATTACGGCAATTGTTATTACAGGACCAAACACTGGTGGTAAAACCGTGACTTTAAAAACAGTTGGACTGAGTACATTAATGGCACAGGCCGGGTTACCAGTACCTGCACTTGATGGTTCAGAGCTAGCCGTTTTCAAGCAGCTTTTTGCGGATATTGGAGATGAACAGTCAATTGAGCAATCATTGTCAACATTCTCTTCTCATATGGTCAACATCGTAGATATTTTACAAAAATTTGATGACGAATCACTTGTGCTATTTGACGAATTAGGTGCCGGTACAGATCCTCAGGAGGGGGCAGCTCTGGCCATCTCTATTTTAGATGAAGTACATGGTCGAGGTGCCCGCGTTATGGCAACGACGCACTATCCTGAGCTAAAAGCATACGGCTATAATCGTCCAGGGGTTGCTAATGCAAGTGTGGAGTTTGATATTGAGACGTTGAGTCCAACATATCGTCTACTTATCGGTGTACCAGGTCGCTCCAATGCATTTGAAATCTCAAGTCGCCTTGGCTTACCAGAGTCGATTATTGACCGCGCAAAAAGCTTTACAGGTACAGATCGCCATGAAGTGGAGTCAATGATTGCTTCACTAGAAGAGACTCGTCGTCAATCCGAAGATGATGCAGAACGCTCTCATGAATTAATGATAGAGTCTGAAGCACTACGAAAAGAGCTACAAGAAAAACTACAAGCTTACGATGACCGCAAAGAGGCACTCGATAAAAAAGCGAAAGAAAAAGCTCGTAAAATTGTTGATGAAGCAAAAAGAGAAGCAGAATCAATTATTGCAGAGCTTCGGGAAATGCGCAAAAATGCAGACCAAGTTGTCAAGGAGCATGAGCTTATCGAAGCTCGTAAACGATTGGAAGAAGCGACACCGCTTGAAGACAATAAAGTGCTGAAAAAAGCGGCACAAGTAAAGGCCCGTGCACAAAACTTAGTTGTCGGAGACGAGGTAAAGGTGTTAAGCTATGGTCAACGGGGTACATTGCTCGAAAAAGTATCGAATTCCGAATGGGTTGTCCAAATGGGTATTTTAAAAATGAAAATCTCAGATAGTGATCTGGAGTACATTAAACCTGAAAAGGAGCCTGTGCAACGTATTGCAGGTGTGAAAAATCGCACCAGCCAAGTAAAATTAGAATTAGATTTACGCGGCGAGCGCTATGAAGATGCCATTTTACGTACGGAAAAATATATTGATGATGCCTTACTTGCTAATTATGGGCGTGTGTCAATTATTCACGGTGTCGGTACAGGTGCATTGCGTCAAGGAATTCAAACCTATTTGAAAAAGCATAAGCGTGTTAAATCCTTCCGTTTTGGTGAAGCCGGTGAGGGGGGCTTAGGCGTCACGGTTGTGGAATTGAAATAAGCTGTAAAGGGGACGGAGAAAATGCTGAATTCTAGCTTTTGGCGATATCCAATTATCGAAACGGCAGGATATTTTAGTGTTGTTGTGTTATGTTTAGTCGTCTCGATGGCATTGTTCGAAGTCGTTACGAAATATAAAAATTGGGAAGAAATTAAGAATGGTAATGTCGCTGTGGCACTTGCAACAGGTGGGAAAATACTGGGGATATGCAATATTTTTCGCTTTTCCATTGCACGCCATAGCACGTTAAGTGAAATGATTGGCTGGGGTCTTTTTGGCTTTACATTACTTATTGTTGCGTATTTCTTATTTGAATTTATGACACCACGTTTTAAAGTCGATCAAGAAATCGAAAATGATAATCGCTCAGTCGGCTTCATTTCCTTTACTATATCAGTCGGTCTATCGTTTGTAATTGGGGCAAGTATTGCATAGGAGTGTAATGATATGGAAAAATTAGCGAAAGTACTAATCGTTGTCTGCATCGCATTTTTGGCAGTCGGTGTCTACTATATGATGACCATTTAACTTAGAAACGCATCCTTTTGTGAGGGTGCGTTTCTTTCGTTTTAATGGGTAAAGAGAAGAACTGCTCGGGTAGGTAGCGACGGAAAGGAGAGTCAGAGAGACGGAAAGAAGAGTCGAAGTGACGGAAATAAGTCAGGGAGACGGATAGGAAAGCTAGAGCGACGGAAAGAAGAGTCGAAGAGACGGAAAGAAGCCAGGGAGACGGATAGGAAGGCTAAAGCGACGGAAAGGAGAGCCAGAGCGACGGAAAGAAGAGTCGAAGTGACGGAAATAAGTCAGGGAGACGGATAGGAAGGCTAAAGTGACGGAAAGAAGAGCCAGAGCGACGGAAAGAAGAGCCGAAGAGACGGAAAGAAGAGTCAAAACGACGGAAAAGAGTAAAGAACTGCTCAGGCCCGAAGAGAAACCGATCAGGTTGAGTGTGTAATCGCTCCAAAAGATAAAAAACTTCAATACCCTCGAAAAAAATCATAAGTTACATCATCCTCACATCAAAACTATCACACAAAAATACTAAAACCTATTAATATTCCTTCATCTATCTAAAAAGTCATCATTGAATCAATTTCATAAACCATATTTTCCAAGAGCTTAGACTGCTCCTATTAAGATAAATTACGTTTTTAAAAATTATGCTGCTTGAGTTTGTGTTTGTAATAAAGCATTCAGACGATCTACTGCTAATTTGCAGGCATTATAAATAAACGTCACCAGGTTGAAATGAAGTTTTGCTTTTCTTCCTGTTCTGTGACGGACATTGTTTAACTGAAAATATTGCTTTAAGTATGCATTTACACGTTCAACGGCTGTGCGCTCTTTATATAGTTGTTTCCAAAGTTCAGAGCCTCGTGCTGGATACGTGAATTTTCGTAAATCCGTGTCACATTTGATTTTGAAAACCTTCTGACAGAGGGAATCATTACGTAACGGACAGGTTGCACATTCCTTTGGTCTTGTGAATTTTAGTGTTCGGTACTTTTCATCGAAGCTGTCGTAACAGTAGCTGTGTTCACGTACACATGTCGGTCTGAAATGCTCATCAAATCCAAGATACTCGCCTTCATTGCGGACATTGTAAGGAATAACCGCACGCATTTGATACTCGTGTAATTGACTGTAAATAGGTTCATAATCATACCCTGCATCCAATATAGCGGTCGTGAAATGCTCTGGAAATTGGTCTTCTACTTTCTTTAAAAGAGGAATCGCTGCTTTACTATCTGACAAATTAGCAGATGTCATGAGGCGTCCAACGATATATTGCCCCTTTGTTGTTACCGCGAGATGCCCTTTAAAGCCAAACCAAAACGTATTTTTGCCGTCACTGTTCTTTTTGATGCCCCAATACGGTTCGATGGGCGCATCTTGCCACAGTGTTTCTAGTGGTGTATCGAGTTGGTCCTTGATTTCTTTTTCATAAGTTGACTGATTGGCTTTGATTTTTGCTTGTTCCATAAGCCAAGCGTCTCGTTCTTCTTTTGATTTTCGTCCACGTTTTTTGGGTGGTGCAGGTTCTTTTTTCTCCGAAGGTTTTGCCGCATCGCGTGATTCGAAATGTGTGGCATCTATCGCGAGGTGTTTATCACAAATGAAACCTTCTATAAAGGCTGTTTGAATCAATGTATCTTGCATGTGATCGAGCACATCTGATTGACTAATGACGTCGATCATACGCGAATAGGACGCTTCAGATGGAACCACGTCTGAAACGAGAAAACCGCAATCGAATCGAAATAAAGGATCGTTGACTAAACGTTTGATTAAATCCTTGATCGTTGGAATCCGCTCAACAATACGAACAATGAGTGACTGTATCATGGCACCGTAATTTAATTCACGTGGGGCACCACGTAATGTCTTTTTTGAAAACAACTGAAAAATAGGTTGCACGTCGAAAGTGGCAAAAATCGCATCAAAACGACGGGAACTTTCCATTTCCAATAATTCTTGGATGTCAAATAGGCTCATTTGTTTTACAATAGTCATAGGGCATTCACCTCATTCAGTATGTTAGTTTCGTCGCTACCATTATACCGAATTTGGGGAGGTGCCCGTTTTTTATTGTTTTAGAACCCTTGATACTAAAGGGACTAGAATTATGAAATTAACTCCATTAAATAATTATTTTTTGAATATAGAAATATTAGCTCAGTCTTTTGCATAAAAAAAGAAAGAATGAATGAGGATTCATAAGGCGTACTGATCCAAAATCCTTAGAAATATAGTTATATAAATGTTGTGAAACGCATAATAATTAATCGAAAATGCAATTATTTTCTATTTTGTGTTTGAAAGTGTATTTCTTTTTCATTATAATTAAAATAAGAGTTTACAAAGTTTGGGACAAAGGGGAGAGGACGTATGACAACAAAACCATGGCTAACAAATTATCCTGAAGAAGTACCATCGTCTTTAACGTTTGAGGAAATTCCTGTGCAAGAGTTTTTAACGCGTGCCTATAAAAAGAATCCATCCAAAGTTGCGATTCATTTTATGGGTAGGGATTTGACGTACACCGAGCTATATGAGTCAGCGCTAAGGTTCGCAAACTATTTACAAGCCCTTGGAGTAGAAAAAGGAGATCGCGTGGCTATTATGCTGCCAAACTCACCACAAAGTGTAATCGCTTACTACGGGGCGATGTACGCTGGAGCGATTGTCGTACAAACAAATCCACTTTATACTGAGCGTGAACTTCAATATCAAATGGCTGATTCAGGTGCGAAAGTTATTTTAGTGATGGATATTTTATATCCGCGTGTCATGAAAATCATAAAGGAAACTACACTTGAAAATGTAATTGTCACAGCCATTAAAGATTATTTACCATTTCCCAAAAATTTAGTTTATCCATTTATTCAAAAAAAGCAGTATGGTTTTAGTGTAAAGGTTGAACATAGTGGTCAAAATCATCTATTTTCAGAAATTATGCGCTCTACGCCAATCAAGATGATTGATATCCCATTTGATTTTGAAGAGGACATTGCTCTGCTTCAATATACAGGTGGTACAACAGGCTTTCCTAAGGGTGTTATGCTGACCCATAAAAACTTAATTGCCAATACAACAATGTGTGATTCATGGATGTATAAATGTGTACATGGTGAGGAAACCATTATGGGTGTACTACCATTCTTCCATGTTTATGGTATGACTACTGTTATGTTATTATCAGTTTTCACGCAAAATAAAATGGTGCTATTACCAAAGTTTGACGCAGAAACAGCATTGAAAACGATTGATAAGCAAAAACCAACTCTATTCCCAGGTGCACCGACTTTATATATTGGTCTATTAAATCATCCGGATATTGCAAAGTACGACTTATCGTCCATTAAAGCATGCTTAAGTGGCTCTGCTTCACTGCCAGTAGAGGTGCAAGAGAAATTTGAAGCGGTAACAGGAGGAAAGCTTGTAGAAGGATATGGTCTAACAGAAACTTCTCCTGTCACACATTCTACACCAATTTGGGGTAAGCGTGTCATGGGCTCGATTGGTTTACCTTGGCCAAATACGGATTCAATAATTTTACGTACAGGGGATACGGAGGCACTTCCAGTCGGTGAAGTTGGTGAAATAGCTGTAAAAGGGCCACAGGTTATGAAAGGCTATTGGAATCGACCTGAAGATACAGCAGCATCGTTCGTAGATGGCTGGTTTTTAACAGGTGATCTGGGCTATATGGACGAGGAAGGCTATTTCTATGTGGTTGATCGTAAAAAAGATTTGATTATCGCAGGTGGATTTAATATTTACCCTCGTGAGGTAGAGGAAGTACTATATGAACGAGAGGAAATCCAAGAATGTGTAGTTGCGGGCATACCGGATCCATATCGCGGAGAAACAGTAAAAGCTTATATTGTTTTAAAAGAAGGATATTCGATAACAGAAGACGAATTAAATAAATATTGCCGTCAACACTTGGCTGCTTTCAAAGTTCCGCGCTACTATGAGTTTAGAGATGAGTTACCGAAAACAGCAGTCGGGAAAATTTTACGTCGTACGTTAGTGGACGAAGAAAAAACGAAATTGGCGAATAAAGAAGCAAAATAAATACGTGATAAAGTATTGACAAGCAAAGATGTAAATTATAATATGAAAATATGAATGAATGACCATTCATATTTTCATATTTTTTTAGGTCAATACGTCACATCCTTAGCTAGGTTAATAGATTACTGTTCATTGAAGGATGACATCATGTAGAAAAATTAGAATCTTTAATCGAGCATGAATGTAGACGTGCGCAAGTTTTTTTAGGTGGTGATATAAAAGTGAAACGTGATAAGCCAAAATATAAGCAAATTATTGATGCAGCTGTCATCGTTATTGCAGAGAATGGGTATCACCAAGCACAAGTATCGAAGATCGCCAAACAGGCAGGGGTGGCCGACGGAACAATCTATTTATATTTTAAAAATAAAGAAGATATATTAATTTCTGTCTTTAATGAAAAAATGGCTGTTTTTGTAGAGTCATTACAAGATATAATAGAAAATGGAAGTACGTCTAAAGACAAACTTTCACGAATGATAGAAAATCATTTTAATGTTCTAGCGACAGATCGATACCTAGCAACCGTCACTCAATTAGAACTACGACAATCGAACAAGGATTTACGACTAAAAATCAATTCGGTGTTAAGAGAGTATTTACAATTACTTGATCAAATTTTAATCGAAGGTATGCTCTCTGGTGAGTTCAATCAAACGATGGATGTACGCTTGGCACGTCAAATGGTATTTGGAACAATTGACGAAACCATTACGTCGTGGGTCATGAATGACTATCGATATGATTTGATGGAACAGGTTCCAAAGGTTCAGGCATTAATCCTGAACGGCATTAAAGCTTAAAAGGATGTGGAGAAATGGAATTTCTAAGTTGGAAAGTAGAAGATGGGGTAGCAATTATTACGATTGCACGTCCGCCAGCAAACGCATTATCCCGCGGAATCATTACCGAAGTAAATGCTGTGCTAGATGCCGTAGAAAACGATGACGCTGTACGTGTCCTTGTACTTCACGGTGAAGGTCGTTTTTTCTCAGCAGGTGCCGACATTAAGGAATTTACAGAGGTTGGATCTGGCGATGAATTTACGAAGCTAGCTAGCAACGGTCAGCAAGTTTTTGAGCGAGTTGAATCGTTCTCTAAACCTATTATTGCTGCAATTCATGGTGCCGCACTAGGTGGGGGTCTTGAACTAGCAATGAGCTGTCATCTGCGCTATGTGACAGAATCTGCGAAATTAGGGCTACCTGAATTACAATTAGGTCTTATTCCAGGTTTCGGGGGTACACAGCGTCTACCACGATATGTAGGGGTTGCGAAAGCTGCAGAAATGATGTTTACAAGTGAGCCAATTTCTGGTGCAGAAGCCGTGCAATGGGGCTTAGCGAATCGTGCGTTTACAGATGAAGCATTACTTGAAGAAACGCTAAAGGTAGCGAAGAAGATTGCGAAGAAGAGCCCGGTTGCTTTAAAAGCAGCTATTCAAACATTGCAATATGCTAAGCATGCTTCATTCTATGAAGGGATTGAGGCAGAAGCAAAATCCTTTGGCACAGTATTCGTTTCGGAAGATGCTAAAGAGGGAATTCAAGCATTTATTGAAAAACGCGAGCCTGTGTTTACTGGCAAATAATATTCCATCAGTGTCGATAGCGACTTGAAAAAGTGTTATCGACGTTATCGACACTGAAAATATATAATATTTATAAATTTACTTAGAAATAAAAAACGTTTCAGGAGGTATGGATATATGAACATTTTTGCATTAATTAAACGTACGTTTGATACAGAAGAAAAAATCGTTGTGTCAGGTGGTAAAATCCAAGAGGATGGCGCAGAATTCATCATCAATCCTTACGATGAATATGCAATTGAAGAAGCAATTCAAGTACGTGACGCTGCTGGCGGTAAAGTAACAGTTGTTTCAATTGGTGGCGAAGATGCAGAAAAGCAATTACGCACAGCTCTTGCAATGGGAGCAGATGAAGCGGTTCTTATTAATACAGAAGACGATCTAGATGAACTGGATCAAAATGCAGCTGCATATATTTTAGCTGAGTATTTAAAAGATAAAGACCCTGATTTAATTTTAACAGGAAACGTTGCAATTGACGGAGGTTCTGGTCAAGTAGGCCCACGTGTTGCAGATTTACTAGACATTAATTATGTAACAACAATTACAAAGCTTGAAATCGACGGAACATCTGCGAAAATTGTGCGCGATATCGAAGGTGATTCAGAAGTTATCGAGACATCTTTACCACTTTTAGTAACAGCTCAGCAAGGTTTAAACGAGCCACGTTACCCATCTTTACCAGGTATTATGAAAGCGAAGAAGAAACCGCTTGCAGAACTTGAGTTAGATGATTTAGATATCGATGAAGATGATGTAGAAGTTAAGGTAGAAACAGTTGATATTTTCTTACCAGCTCAAAAGGCAGCAGGTCGTGTTCTTGAGGGCGAACTTTCTGCACAAGTAAAAGAACTAGTAAACCTACTTCATACAGAGGCGAAAGTAGTTTAAGTCATCTGATAACGCAAATCGAATCTTAAAGGGTAACGGAGGGAATATACTATGTCAAAAAAAGTATTAGTATTAGGTGAAGTTCGTGAAGGAAGCTTACGTAATGTTTCTTTCGAAGCAATTGCAGCTGCAAAGCAAATCGCAGATGGCGGTGAGGTTGTTGGTGTTCTTTTAGGAGATGCTGTGGCAAATTTAACAGGTCCATTATTTGAATATGGTGCTGATCGTGTTATAACGGTGGAGCATCCACATTTGAAACAATATACATCTGATGGCTATGGTCAAGCTTTATTAGCGGTTATTGAACAAGAAAAGCCAACTGGTATCGTGTTTGGTCATACTGCAAACGGTAAAGATTTATCGCCAAAAATTGCAAGTAAATTACAAGCAGGTCTTGTATCCGATGTAACATCTATTGAAGGTGCTGGCGATGATGTTGTATTCATCCGTCCAATTTATTCTGGCAAAGCTTTTGAAAAAGTTAAAGTAAAAGACGGCTTGGTTTTAGCTTCAATTCGTCCAAATAATATTGCACCATTAGAAAAAGTGGCCGGTAAATCAGGTGATGTAGCTTCTATTGCTGTAGATATTACAAACCTTCGTACAATCATTAAAGAGGTTGTACGTAAATCTTCAGAGGGTGTCGATCTTTCAGAGGCAAAAGTAGTTGTAGCAGGTGGTCGTGGCGTAAAATCAGAGGAAGGCTTTGAGCCATTAAAAGAGTTAGCAGATTTACTTGGTGGTGCAGTTGGTGCTTCACGTGGTGCATGTGACGCTGAATATTGTGACTACTCACTTCAAATTGGTCAAACTGGTAAGGTAGTAACACCTGACCTTTACATCGCAGCAGGTATTTCTGGAGCAATTCAGCACTTAGCAGGTATGTCCAACTCAAAAGTAATTGTTGCGATAAATAAAGATCCAGAGGCAAATATTTTCAAAGTTGCGGATTATGGTATCGTAGGTGATTTATTTGAGGTTGTGCCTCTACTAATCGAAGAATTTAAAGCGTTAAAAGTGAATGCATAATTCATAATTTGTTGTCGCAGGGAGGATGTCTCTTCCCTGCTTTTTTGTGTTTTAATGTTTACTGTTTTGAAAGTTATTGCAAAATAAGATATTGACAGAGTTAATTTTAGACCGTATAGTGATGAATAATAATTTAACTTCTTTCAGCTAATGTTTTTTGTAACGTAAGTGAAACGTCAGTTACAGAAGTCTTCCATCTCTAAAGGTGATGAGAAGAATGCGGGGTTTAAGTTACTTTTCAGCGGATATCCAACATCCGCCGAGGCATAATTGATTTTTTCAATAATAATAGTTTGAAACGCAAAGATTAGGAGTAGTAAAAGCTCATTATTTGGTGAAGAGAGCTGCGGGATGGTGCAACGCAGTCCAATAAGACTTTGAACTTGCCTAGGAGTGGTAAGATAAATAGAATTGACAGACTATTCTATTTGTTTGACGATTAACCTTCGTTACAAGGTTTTTTAAGTAGGGTTCTTATTGAACCAATTAGAGTGGTACCGCGGTTTGCTTATGGCATATCGTCTCTTCTTTCATTTGATAATGAAGAAAGAGACGATATGCCTTTTTTGATTTTAGGAGGTAAGGAAATGGAAAAAGATAACCAGAAATTACAGAGAACAATGACCTCGCGGCATATTACGATGATGGCTTTAGGTGGTGCCATTGGTGCAGGGTTATTTAAAGGGAGCAGTGCAGCCATTGATATGGCTGGGCCATCAGTACTTTTGGCGTACTTACTAGGTGGGATTATTCTGTTATTTGTTATGCAAGGTCTTGCGGAAATGGCTGTCCGAAATAGCGAAGCCAGAACATTTAGAGATTTAGTTCAAACAATTTTAGGGAAGTATCCAGCTTATTTTCTAGATTGGATCTATTGGAAAATGTGGGTGTTAAATATTGCAGCGGAATCCATTGTTGCGGCTATTTTTATTCAATATTGGTTGCCAGATTACCCAATTTGGATACTTGCATTATCTGTTTCGGTGTTAGTTACAGCTATTAACTTGTTATCAGTGAAAGTTTTTGCTGAAACTGAATATTGGCTGGCGTTAATTAAAATTACCGTTATTGTGGTGTTCATCATAGCGGGATTAATTTTATTACTTGTTACTTTTGGAAATCATACGGCTGTTGGTTTTTCTAATTTAACGGAGCAAGGTGGTTTCTTCCCGAACGGATCAACGGGTTTAATTGCTGCAATGCTTGTAGTTATTTATTCTTATGGTGGTACTGAAATTATTGGTATTACATTGGCTGAAACGAAAAATCCTGAAAAAGTAGTGCCAAAAGCTGTTCGCAGTACATTAGTTCGTATTGTGACTTTCTATTTACTGCCTTTCTTTATTATCGTAAGCTTGATTCCTTGGAATGAGGTTAATGGGGTGCCAGAAAGTCCGTTTGTGATGGTTTTTAAAATGATTGGAATTCCTGGTGCTGATCATATTATGAACGCTGTTGTTATACTCGCCATTATTTCATCAATGAACTCGGGACTTTATGGTTCATCTCGCGTTCTATATACACAAGCTGTGGACGGGCGTGTTCCTAAAATCTTTGCACATTTGTCGAAAAGAAAAGTTCCGGTATATGCCATATTAATGTGTACGTTAGCTTTATATATGGCCGTAATATTTTCTTTATTTGCGGGAAGCAAAACCTTTGATTTCTTAATGGGTTCACTTGGATACACTGTGTTATTCATTTGGCTAATTATTGCGATTGCGCATCTGAAATCGCGTAAAAAACAGCCGGAAGAAACAAGTGCCTATGCGGTAAAATGGTTCCCTTATACAACTTGGATAGCTATTATTGCGTTAAGTGCAATCCTGATTGGTATCATTTTTACAACATCTATTATCGTAACAGGTATTACATTAGCTATTTATCTCTTTATTACGTTAACTTATGTCTATAAAGGTCGTTTTCAAGAAAATTAGGCTTCATAACAAATAAACTTAATGCCTTTTTCGACTCTTTTATCCTTGTTTTTCTTAAATTATACAAACTAGGCAGATTGTTCGCTCAAGCGAATTTATCCATGCTATACTACAAGCATAGTAAGTTTAAGGAGGATTTCAAATGGCAATTGTACATGCAACAGATGCGACTTTCCAAGATGATATTAAAGAAGGGTTAGTGCTAGTAGACTTTTGGGCTGCTTGGTGCGGACCATGTAAAATGATTGGGCCAGTTCTTGAAGAAATGGACGCTGCAGGTAGTGCGGCTAAAATTGTAAAAGTAGATGTAGATAACAACCAAGGTACGGCAGCACAATATCAAATCATGTCTATCCCATCTTTACTATTATTTAAAGATGGTGAATTAGTAGACAAAACTGTTGGCTTCCAACCAAAAGAAGCGTTAGAAGCATTTATCACTAAACATGCTTAATCTGTAAGAAAACAAGAGTCGAGCCATCTATAGATGTGCTCGGCTTTTTTTCGTTATATAATAAAGAGTAAAGCGAACGCTAGTTTTAAGAAAAGGGGGGCAGGTAGGCGATGAATGATTTAATTAAACGGAAGCTTGAAATTTTACCAGATCAGCCTGGCTGCTATTTGATGAAGGATCGGCAAGGAACAATTATTTATGTTGGGAAGGCAAAAGTGCTAAAAAATCGAGTACGCTCGTATTTTACTGGTACTCATGAAGGGAAAACACAGAGACTTGTAAGTGAAATTGAAGATTTTGAGTACATTGTGACATCCTCCAATATTGAAGCTTTAATTTTAGAGCTTAATCTTATTAAACTTCATGATCCGAAGTACAATGTTATGCTGACGGATGATAAAACGTATCCGTATCTAAAAATTACGAATGAAAAACACCCACGTCTTATTACAACACGAAAAGTGAAAAAAGATAAGGCGAAGTATTTTGGTCCATATCCAAATGCATATGCAGCAAGTGAGACGAAAAAACTGCTTGATCGTTTATATCCGCTGCGAAAATGTGTACAACTGCCTTCCAAGGTTTGTTTATATTATCATATGGGACAATGTCTAGCCCCTTGTGTGAAAGATATTGATGCTCAAATTTACCACGATATGATTGAGGATATGACGAAATTTTTAAATGGTGGAGTTGAGGCTGTCAAAAAGGAGCTAGAGGTTAAAATGCTAGCGGCTGCAGAAAATTTAGAGTTTGAGCGTGCAAAGGAATTTCGCGATCAGATTGCACATATTGATACAGTCATGCAAAAGCAAAAAATCGTATCAAGTGATACAACGAACCGCGATGTATTTGGCTATGCAGTCGAGAAAGGCTGGATGTGTGTTCAAGTTTTCTTTGTTCGCCAAGGAAAGCTTATCGAGCGAGATGTCTCGATTTTCCCAATTTATCAAGAGGCAGAAGAGGAATTTTTAACGTTCGTTGGTCGATTTTACGACAAGCTAGAGCACATTAAGCCTAAGGAAATTTTTATCCCACAATCCATTGATGCGGATATTTTAATGGAATTACTAGATGTTAGGGTGCTGACACCGAAACGTGGGCAAAAAAAAGAGCTTGTTGAATTAGCGACTAAAAATGCTGAAATTGCTGTTGCAGCAAAGTTCCAGCTTATTGAACGTCAGGAAGAACGCACAATAGGGGCATGTGAGGCACTCGGTGAAGCTATGAGCATTTCTACGCCTTTACGGATTGAAGCTTTCGATAATAGCCATATGCATGGGACAGATGCTGTATCTGCAATGGTTGTATTTATCGATGGCAAACCTGCAAAGAAGGAGTATCGAAAGTACAAAACACGTACAGCTGCTAAACATGATGATTACGGAGCAATGCAGGAAGTAATCCGTCGTCGATACACCCGTGTATTAAAAGATGGTCTACCTTTGCCAGATTTAGTACTAATTGATGGTGGGAAGGGGCAAATGGAAGTCGCGCGAGAAGTATTAGAAGATGAGCTCGGCCTTGTCATTCCAATTGCCGGATTAGCAAAAGATGAAAAGCATAATACGTCACAGCTTTTATTTGGTGATCCAGCTGAAGTAATTGCGTTAAAGCGCACAAGCGATGGATTCTACTTACTGCAACGAATTCAGGACGAAGTACACCGCTTTGCTATTACCTTCTTACGACAGCAGCACGAGAAGCATGCTATACAATCTGTCCTCGATCAAATAGAAGGCATTGGTCCAAAGCGAAAACAGCAATTACTCAAGCATTTTGGCTCTGTCAAAAAAATTCGTGAGGCAAGTGAACACGCATTACAGGAAGCCGGTATTCCTGCTAATCTAGCTAGCAATATCTATGCTTATTTTCAACAAGAGACATTGTCAAAGGATTAGACATATGCTAAGGTTGTATATAACATTGCCCCTTCAATATAGCAATGTTATATACCGTGCCTTAGTTTTTCAGTAGTTTCTACTTATTAAATTGGAAATTTCTTCACTAAGGTTCAATAAAATACTTCACTATTTAGTGATGATAGAGGTGCAAGGTTCAAGAGTAGTACATTAGAGGACGAACGAGTCCAGTGAAAATGTATGAAAGGGGAGCTTGCCGAAGTAGAGCATCGTTGTTTCCGATGCTGTGCTGGTTTTGCATTTAAGAGATGTAAGACTGTCGATTCTAAACGTTTCGGAGAGCTATCACACATGCGCAAGTTTCTTTTATTGTACATGTTATAGGCAGCTTTCACGTTATGTGATAGCTGCCTTTTTAGTTTTTCTAGAGACAACCTTTTTTCAAGGCAGTTGCCCCTACCTAAGAGGTGATGCCAATCGTATTATTTCAAGGCTTAAAACTTATTAGTTACTTTATAATCAGCGAAATGATTGAATACGAAGGAGAATGATAAAGATGGAGAAAATTGTGATGAAATTTGGTGGTGCTGCATTAGCATCAACAGAGCACATTCAAAATGTTGCGAAAAAGGCGATTGCAGAAAAGGAAAGAGGTTTTGATGTTGTCGTTGTCACTGCAGCAATGGGGAGTATGGCTAAAGAATTAGCAAAGATGGCTCGTGATTTATCAGACAATGCATCTAAGCGTGAATTAGATGCACTATTTTCAACAACCTCACATCTAACAAGTACGTTAGTGGCAATTGCTTTGCAGGAAGAAGGATATGATGCAGTGTCATTAACAGGCTGGCAAGCAGGTATTCAAACTGATGATATGTATAGCAATGCCCGCATTGATGAGATTGATGCTAGTCGAATAGAAAAGCATTTTACACAGGGGGAAATCGTAATCGTTGCAGGGGAACAGGGTATCGATAATTCACGGAATATTACGACGTTTAGTAAAGGTGGGGCGGAAACATCGGCTATAGCTATTGCAGCAAAGTTGAAGGCGGAGCGCGTAGATATTTACACGAATGTGGATGGAGTATACACAGCTGATCCAAACCATGTTGCTGGGGCACAAAAGCTAAAAGAAATTTCTTACGATGAGATGCTAGAACTATCAAACTTAGGATCACAAATTTTACACCCGCGAGCTGTAGAGTTAGCAAAGAAGTTTCAAATCCCAGTTATCATTCGGTCGAGCGAAATAGATACAGTAGGTACTTTATTGAAGGAGGAAGTTGAAATGGAGAAAAATTTAATTGTACGTGGTGTTGCCTATGAGTCAGACGTTATTCGCCTAACGGTGGGTTATGATGCTTATTCAAATGCTTCGTTAGCAGATATGTTTACAATACTTGCAGAAAATCGCATAAACGTCGATATTATCGTACAAGCAATCATTGATGGCTTAAAGCCGACTGTATCGTTTACCATTTTAAAAGAGGAGTTCGCCGATGCATTACGTGTCCTAGAAGATAGCAAATTATCACTAGGGTTTAGTTTTGCTGATTTTGAAATCGGCTTAGCAAAAGTCTCTATTATTGGCTCAGGTATGGCATCTAATCCAGGAGTTGCTGCACGTATGTTTGATCGTTTACGTCGTGAAGGTATCCTGGTAAAAATGGTAAGTACATCTGAAATAAAAGTGTCCGTTGTTGTACCTCAGGACGAAATGATTCGTGCAGCAAATGCATTACATGATGAATTTAATTTAGAACAGGCGCTTTACATATAATATTGAAGAGGATGTGTCAGTAAAAGGCACATCTTTTCATGTTGTTGAAAAACTATTATGTCAATGAAATTAAAGGGGCATATTAAATAAAGTATGGTTCTATGGCAAAACGAGGGGGTGATTTCCGTTCCGGCTGGGCGCTTTGTTGCTGTCGCTTCGCTTTCGCACAGAGCAAAGCTTCCTGGGGCGTCCGATGAGCCGCTTGGGCCAACAAGTGTTTTTTGTGCGAAAGCGCAGCGTCAGTAACAACATAAGTAGGAAGCGACTCGACCGCCTACAGTGAAGAGATTAGCCTGAGATGAAAATTAGCCTCATTTAAAGACGCACAACATTATCAAGATCTCCTTGGCCATTTGTATTTCAACACTATGAATGGGATGTGTCAATAATGGACACATCTTATTTTTGTTTACATCAATTTAATACTCTATCCAATTTTATTGTTATATAATATAATTACATGTTTTACCAAGGGGAAGGTGGGAATTTGTATGGCATTATTAGGTTTATTTCAAAAGCCAATGGATGAAAGCGTTGAGATCCACAATGATTCTGAAATACAAATATTAAAAAAGCGAATTCTGGAATTGGAACTCGAGCAGGAAAGTATCGATGTGAAAAATGCGATTTTGGACTTTGTACTAGCACATATGGAGTTAATTAATTTTCAAACAGCTTTAAAGGTTCAAAGTGTCTCAACGAGTGTAGGGGATATTTCAGCAATGAGTGAGGAAATGTCGTCAAATACAGAAGAGATGCTAGCGGTTGAGCAAAATGCTAATGCAAATATTCAAGAGATAAAACTGCATTCGATACAACTAGTAGAGGATATGGAGACATCTATTACAAAAGGAGAGATGGTTCAGGAGCTGTTAGCCAAAGGAGCTCATTCAACAGAACAGCTGAATAATGAAATGAGTAAAATGAACGATATTGGTAAAAGTGTAACAGAGATTGCTGATCAAACACAATTATTGTCCTTAAATGCCTCTATTGAAGCTGCACGTGCTGGCGAACATGGAAAGGGCTTTAATGTTGTAGCGATGGAGGTAGGGAAGTTAGCTAACAGTTCTAAAGATTCATTGCAAGAAATGACGAAGATTCGATCAGTCATCGATAAGAAATTACATAATACAAAAACAAATATCGACCAAGTTGAACATTACTTCACTGATTTTTTAAGTATCATGAAAGCCAATATTGCTAATTTGACAGTAGCAAGTAAAAATATTGAAGAGGCAGCACATGGAATTCATCAAATAACAGCCGCATCTGAAGAAAATGTAGTAGCTGTAGATCGTTTAGCGATAACAACGACAGAATTATCACATACAAGTGACTTCTCGGATATTATACAGAATCAAGTATCTGAAATGTTAAAAGCTATTGTACCAACAATTCGAAAGCCCTTAGAGCAAACGGTAGTTAGCCAATTGGCAGCAAGGTTAATGGATCATGCTAGTTTTTTGCGAAATGCTATTCAAAAGGCTGGACATAAAGAAACTTTAAAAACGCATCATCAATGTGCGTTTGGGAAATGGTATTATGGACATTTTGAGCAATATCAGAATATACCGGAGTATCGTTATATAGAACAACCTCATGAATTAGTACATACGGCCGCGCAAAAATTAGTGAATGAACTATCAATTAGTAACTTAGAAGACATGATTCAACACTCACTTAATATTTTAGAAGCATTTATTTCGTTAATAGATGTGCTTTTAAAAGAAAGACATGCTCAGCTATAAATATAAAAAGGGGTTGATTTCCGTTGCGACTGGCTTTCCAGGGGGCGTTCGATGAGCCGCTTCGCTCGCTGCAGGGTCTCGGGCCAATACGATGTTGGTCACGAAGGCGTTATCACAGGATGTGATGGTTTTAGCCTTCGTTCCTCTATTGCTAATCCCCAAGGAGTCGCCCAGTCGTAACGAAGATCAACTATTTTACATAGCATGTACCTTCTAGCATGTCCCTCTAATTTATAGCGATAAAGCAACAAATGTTTTCTGTGCGAAAGCAAAGCGACAGCAACAAATGTTTTCTGTGCGAAAGCGTAGTGCATACGTAGTGGCAGCAACAACAAATGTTTTCTACACGAAAACGAAGTGGCAGTGGCAACAAGTGTACAATCGCGTCACTGTTATAAGTCTTTTCTGTTCGATTATGGTGAATAGCCATAGTGTTAGTTCTACGCTATCGTTGATTGGAGTGGAAGGCTACTCGAGTGCTCCTGTCGCTTCGCTTTCGTCGCAGAGCAAAGCTTCCCGCAATGAAAGCGAGTAGCCTGGAACGGAAACCAACCTCATCTAAAGCGCCACAACATACTCAAAAATTTCCATGACCATTTTGTTTTTCAACATTAGAAAAGGATTGTCATCCATAAATTTGGAACGACAATCCTTTTCATTTTATTCAGAAGGAACAGTATTCATAATTCGTTCTTTGACGTCCCATTTCACTGTAAACATAACGTTCTGTTGCTTTTCACGTTTTTCATCATAGCATTCTGTTAAATAACCTTTTGCTTGTTGAATTTGCTCAGCTATAAATCCTGCTTCAAGTCTAAAGCTACGAAGACCGATTTGTAACAGTTCTGGATCATTTGTCAACTGGAATATACGTCCATCCTTCGATTCTTTGATAAGCTCTAAATTACCCCAACAGGCATCTGCGAAAAATGCGATAAGTTCATCTTGACTTTTACATGGGAACTTCCGTGCTAGGTCTTTTCCTGCCCAATAAAGGACATCACCTTCATGTTTACCAAGAATGGAAGATAAAATATAATCGCGAATTATCTCATAGCCAAATGCTGAGATTGTAGGAGATGGAGTGTTTAACATTGAAATCCTTCTTTCTTAGAATTTTCTTAAAATTTAACGCTTATAAAGTAAAGATAGGTTTTTCGAGAAAAAACGATGCGTCATGTACTAGATTCTTTCTTTAATAAGGATTGCGAAAAACTCCTAGTTGCCTTGACGCTCGTAGCTCTTGAGAGTACAATAAACATGTCATAATATTGTACCATGATGAAATACACAGTCAATGAAGTATCAGTTACAAAATGATGACTTCTTTTGTTGTGCTATTTTAAGTACTAAGGGGGGTAACAGTCTTGTCGAAAGATCGAGAGTTTTTATGGCGTCGCTTACATTCTCTACTTGGTATCATTCCAGTAGGTCTGTTTTTAACGATGCACCTGTTCATTAACTTTACAGCAACAGGCGGAGCAGAAAGTTACAACGATGCTACCGCAGTAATGGAAAAGATTCCATTCCTTATCCTAGTTGAATGGATTGTCATCTATATTCCATTAATGTTCCACGCATTTTATGGTGTCTACATTGCATTCACTGCTACACCAAATACAGGACGTTTCAGCACATACCGTAACTGGATGTACTCATTACAACGTTTCACTGGTGTATTCTTAGTGATCTTCATTGCATGGCATATTTTCCAAACTCGTATTCAAAAAGCGCTTGGTACAGAAGTTGATTACGACATGATGGCAGATATCGTTTCTAATCCATTCATGCTTGGATTCTACATTGTTGGTATTATATCAGCAACTTTCCACTTATCAAACGGTTTATGGGCATTCCTAGTAAGCTGGGGTATTACACAATCTCCTCAGTCTCAAAAGATTGCTACTTATGTAACAAACATTATTTTCGTAATTCTAAGTGTAGTTGGTGTGGCTGCTATTTTAGCTTTCGTATAATTTAATAGAAGCTACTATAGAGCGCATGCAATCATTGCAATTTTTTAAGAGGAGTGAGAAATAATCATGGCGAAAAGCAAAGTAATTGTTGTCGGCGGCGGTCTAGCTGGTCTGATGGCAACGATTAAAGCAGCTGAAGTTGGCACTGAAGTTGATTTATTCTCATTAGTTCCTGTAAAACGCTCACACTCTGTATGTGCGCAGGGCGGAATTAATGGTGCGGTAAATACAAAAGGTGAAGGGGATTCTCCTTGGATCCACTTTGATGATACAGTATACGGTGGGGACTTCTTAGCGAACCAACCACCAGTTAAGGGTATGTGTGATGCAGCCCCTGGAATTATTCACTTAATGGACCGTATGGGGGTAATGTTCAACCGTACACCAGAAGGTCTTCTTGACTTCCGTCGTTTCGGTGGTACTTTAATGCACCGTACAGCCTTCTCTGGTGCAACAACTGGTCAGCAATTACTATACGCACTAGACGAGCAAGTTCGTTCTCACGAAGTAGCTGGTTTAGTGAACAAATATGAGCACTGGGAATTCCTTGGTGCAGTAGTCGATCCTGACGGCGTTTGTCGTGGTATCGTAGCGCAAGATATGCGTACAGAAGAAATCAAATCATTCCGTGCAGACGCTGTTATTATGGCGACTGGTGGCCCTGGTATTATCTTCGGTAAAACAACAAACTCTGTTATTAATACAGGTTCTGCTGCTTCTATCGTTTACCAACAAGGTGCCTCATACGCGAATGGTGAGTTCATCCAAATTCACCCAACAGCGATTCCTGGAGATGACAAAAACCGTCTAATGTCAGAATCAGCTCGTGGTGAAGGTGGCCGTATTTGGACGTATAAAGACGGTAAGCCTTGGTACTTCTTAGAAGAGAAATACCCTGCATATGGTAACTTAGTACCACGTGATATTGCAACACGTGAAATTTTCGACGTTTGTGTAAACCAAAAACTTGGTATCAACGGCGAAAACATGGTATACCTAGATCTTTCTCATAAAGATCCACACGAATTAGACGTTAAACTAGGTGGTATCATCGAGATCTACGAAAAATTCGTAGGGGATGACCCACGTAAATTACCAATGAAAATCTTCCCGGCAGTTCACTACTCAATGGGTGGATTATGGGTTGACTACAACCAAATGACTGAAATTCCTGGTCTATTTGCAGCAGGTGAATGTGATTATTCTCAACATGGTGCAAACCGTCTTGGTGCGAACTCATTATTATCTGCTATCTATGGCGGTATGGTTGCTGGACCAAACGCTGTAGATTACGTTAAACATCTTAAAAAGCATGCTGAAGATCTTCCACAAGAAGTATTCGATGCTCGCGTTAAAGAAGAACAAGCTAAATGGGATGCTATCATGAAAATGGATGGCACAGAAAACGCTTACTTACTTCATAAAGAGCTTGGTGAAATGATGACTGCTACTATGACAGTAGTACGTTACAACGACCAACTTGAAGATACATTTAACAAACTTGAGGAATTCCAAAAACGTTGGGAAAACATTAACATCAACGATACACAAAAATGGAGTAACCAAGGTGCTCACTTTACGCGTCAGTTGAAAAATATGATTTATCTAGCGAAAGTAATGACAAAAGGTGCATTATTACGTAACGAATCTCGTGGTGCACACTACAAGCCAGATTTCCCGAACCGTGATGATGAGAACTTCTTAAAAACAACAATAGCGAAGTTTGACCCAACTACTGGTAATCCAGTCATCACGTATCAAGAAGTCGACGTTTCATTAATTCCACCACGTAAACGTGATTACTCTGCGAAAGGAGACTAAGAATTATGAATATCGCAGCTAATACTGGAAGAATGGTAAAAGTTGAAATTTTACGTCAAGATACAAAAGGCGGCAATGGCTACTGGCAAAAATTCCAAGTGCCTTACCGTCATGGTATGAACGTAATTTCTATTTTAATGGAAATTCAAAAAAATCCTGTTACTGAAAATGGTGAAAACACTACTCCAGTAGCATGGGATATGAACTGTCTTGAAGAAGTTTGTGGTGCATGTTCAATGGTTATCAATGGCCGCCCACGTCAATCATGTTCAACTCTTGTTGACCAATTGACTGAGCCAGTTAAACTTGAGCCTATGAAAACTTTCCCAGTTATTCGTGACTTACAAGTTGACCGTGAACGTATGTTCAATGCACTTAAAAAAGTTAAAGCATGGGTTCCAATCGATGGTACTTATGATTTAGGTGAGGGTCCACGTATGCCAGAAGGTAAACGTCAATGGGCTTATGAATTATCTAAATGTATGACTTGTGGTGTATGTATGGAAGCATGTCCAAACGTGTCTGAGAAAGCTTCATTCATCGGGCCAGCACCATTATCACAAGTACGTCTATTCAACACTCACCCAACTGGTGCAATGATTAAAGACGAACGTTTAAATGCAATCATGGGTGATGGAGGCCTTGCAAACTGCGGTAACTCACAAAACTGTGTAGCTGCTTGTCCAAAAGGTATTCCTTTAACAACATCTATCGCATCATTAAACCGTGCAACTTCAGTGCAAATGTTCCGTAACTTCTTCGGTTCTGACCACTACGTTGACTAATAGTACAAGCTTTACTCCCAAACTCCCTTACACTAACTGTGTGAGGGAGTTTTTTCTATATAATGTATTGAATAATTTAGGGAGTGCTCAATTAAGGCTCCATACTAAAATCTGTTCTTGAAAGTAGGTTGGTATGAAAGCTTATGAAGCGAAGTATGAGCGACAAGGGCTCAGACCACGCCCGCGGGAAGCGTCCTATCTGAATGAAATATGTAGTCAAGTACATATTTTGCTGAAGAGCCAAGATTAATAAACTAAAAGAAGTATTGTGCTTTCAATACAGCTTAAAAAGAGCCTATTACTCAAAAGAATTGGAATAGTTGAGTGATATGAAAAACAAGGGAATTTGTAAATAAATCGAGTGAAAGCCTGTATTTTCTATGATAATATAGTATTTTCCTTTATAATGAATATGTATTCATTAATGACTCGCGAATTCCGTATGTAGTTTTAGGAAGAAGCGAATGAAAATTAGGGGGATGGCTAAGATGAAAGCAACTTATATCGGAGATTTTCACGAATGGACAAAGGATTTTTTATTTTATATTGAGGTACGTGTACGTTTTTCAGAAACGGATATGTATGGTCATATGAACAATACAGTTAGCTTTACATATTTTGAACAGGCACGAATCGATTATTTCCGCCATTTAGGAATTCTAATGCCACCAGCAATTGATGAAAATGTTGATGGAATTCCGATAGTAGCCGACTTACAGTGCGATTACGTGAAGCAGGTTTTCTTTGATGATGTACTAAGAATTTATACGAAGATAGCGAAAGTAGGAAATTCATCGATGGATATTCATTACTTAGCGAAAAATCAAAACGATGAGGTTTGCTTTACTGGCCGTGGCACGATTGTGCAAATGGACCCTCGAACTGGGAGAAGTGTACCTTTATCTGAAGAAGCGAAGAATCACTTAGCAAACCTGGTGTTCATATAGTATTGGAAATAGAGTGCGAAAGTTATTTGTGCTGTAACAAAATTAGTGACAGTGATTTTTTTCGGCATGATTGTGGAAAGATTTCTCGGCGAAGTGAATGTAAACAATGATTTCGACAGTTGAAATTGCATTTTTACATAAAATTCATTAATTTATGGAAGCAATTTCCGAATTTATTAAGGAAACACGTGATATTCATGAAATTAGCCGTCACCGCTCCTCATTCCTTAACATAAGTTACAATACGTGCGGGGGAGGAGGGTGTAACTGAAAATGAATGGCTCTCATCATCGTTCTCTGTTAACGAACCGAGAACGTGAAATATTTGCGCTTTTATTAGCTGAAAAAACAACGAGGGATATTGCAGAGCAACTTGGTATTAGTGAAAAAACAGTGCGAAATCACATTTCCAATACAATTCAAAAGTTAGGTGTAACTAATCGATCTCAGGCGTTAATTGAGCTGTTACGCTTGGAAGAATTCAAATTAGACTAAATGGACACTTGCTATTTCAGAAAAAAAACGACAAAATAGAACTATTCAACGTATTTTTAGGAGTGAAATAGTTATATGTCGGATGAAGTAACAAAGCACTCACCTGAAACCGTTGCAACGGTTGAAAAGGAATTACGCTATATAGCGGCGATTGTGAAGCAAAAAGGAAGAGAGATTGTTTCACAATATGCGATTACGCCGCCACAATTTGTTGCATTACAGTGGTTAGAAGAGCTTGGAGATATAACAATTGGCGACTTGTCAAACCGATTATACTTAGCTTTTAGTACAACAACAGATTTAGTGGACCGCATGGAGAAAAATGAATTAGTCAAGCGTGTGCGTGACGAAAATGATCGTCGTGTCGTTGTTGTTCATCTTCTCGAGAAGGGCGAACGTATTATTCAAGAGGTTATTGAAAAAAGACAGCAATATTTGCAAGAGAAGCTTGTTGGTTTTAACGAACAAGAAGTCGCGCAATTATCAAGCTATTTAGAAAAACTACATGTACACATGAAACAGGATTGAGGCGGAAAGTATGAATGCCCCGATAGGCGTTATTGATTCAGGAGTAGGCGGTTTAACCGTAGCAAAAGAAATAATGAAGCGATTACCAAACGAAACGATTTATTATATTGGTGATACAGCAAGATGTCCATATGGTCCGAGAACTCGTCAAGAAGTACGAAATTTCACTTGGCAAATGGCAAAAGCACTAGAAAAAATGAATATCAAGATGCTCGTCATTGCTTGTAATACAGCGACTGCAGTAGCACTCGAAAGTTTACAAAGAAATATGCCTTTTCCGGTACTAGGCGTTATTAATGCTGGCGCACGTGCAGCTGTAAAGAAAACGAAGCGACATGAAGTCGTTGTGCTTGCAACAGAAGGAACAATTAGAAGTGGGGCGTATGAGGAAGCCTTACTGTCACTGAATACGTCAACACATATTATTCCATTGGCTTGTCCAACATTCGTACCACTTGTAGAAAGTGGCGAATATAAAGGTGAATTTGCAAATAAATTAATTGCAGAAGGCTTAGAGCCGTTGAATAATGAACAATTTGATACGGTCATACTAGGATGTACGCATTATCCAATACTGCAAAAACATATTGAAGCTGTTGTTGGAGAAAATGTTTTTGTGTTGTCTTCAGCAGAGGAAACAGCAAAGGATGTTCAAGAAATGCTTGCATATAATGGCACTTTGGCTGACCCAGACGCAGTGCCTGCTCATAGATTTTATGCAACTGGCTCTGTTCCAATTTTCCGTTCAATAGCTGAAAATTGGCTTGAGCAAGGTACTCTCAATATAAAACGTATTACATTAAAATAAAAAATCAGCTTAGCTATTGGCTAGGCTGATTTTTGCCGTTTTTAGCATTATTCATAACAGACCGAGCACTTTTTTGAAGGTTAAAATTATGTTAAGATGAGTGCGCGAAAGTTTTTAGGAGGAACGAAAAATGATGACAAGATTTGATGGAAGAAATGTAGATGCACTGCGTCCCGTGAAAATAGATAGTGAGTATCTATTGCACCCAGAAGGCTCAGTTTTAATTCAAGTAGGCAATACAAAAGTAATTTGTACGGCAACGATTGAGGATAAGGTTCCTGGTTTTTTACGTGGACAAGGCAAAGGTTGGATCACTGCAGAATACTCGATGCTACCTCGTGCAACAGCACAGCGTACAGCACGCGAATCATCTCGTGGCAAAGTCAATGGCCGTACAATGGAAATCCAACGTTTAATTGGCCGTGCATTACGTGCTGTCGTTGACCTAGAAGCACTTGGTGAGCGTACTGTATGGATTGATTGTGATGTGATTCAAGCAGATGGAGGCACACGTACAGCCTCTATTACAGGAGCTTTTGTAGCGATGACACAGGCAATTGCCAAACTTGCAGAAGAAAAACAACTAAAAAAATTCCCAGTGACAGACTATTTAGCTGCAACAAGTGTTGGAATTGTAGAGGATCAGGGGGCAATTTTAGACTTAAACTACGTTGAAGATGTCGCTGCTGCCGTAGATATGAATATCGTCATGACAGGAGCAGGTCAATTTGTTGAACTGCAAGGGACAGGCGAAGAAGCAACTTTTTCTCGTGAAGAATTAAATGAACTACTGGCGTTAGGTGAACAGGGTATTCAACAATTGATTGCACTTCAAAAAGAGACACTAGGTGAATTGGCTAACAAAGTGGGAGGAATTGAATAACATGAAACAAGTAGTCATTGCAACTAAAAATAAAGGGAAAGCAAAAGATTTCGAAGCATTATTTGGACCACTTGGCTATGAAGTAGTAACGATGTTTGATGTTGCCCCAGAGATGGAGATTGAAGAAACAGGCACTACCTTTGAGGAAAATGCAATCTTAAAGGCGGAAACATTAGCAAAAGAACTTGGCACAATTGTTATTGCTGATGATAGTGGCTTAGCAGTTGACGCATTGAATGGTGAGCCAGGTGTTTATTCTGCACGTTATGCTGGTGATCATGATGATGATGCAAATATGGTTAAGCTGTTAGAAAACCTAAAAAATGTCGAAGAAGAAAAACGTACAGCACGCTTCTGCTGTTGCATCGCTATTGCAGGTCCTGACTTTGAAACGACAACTGTTTTTGGTACTTGTGAAGGTGTCATTGCACACGAAAAACGTGGTTCAAATGGATTTGGTTATGATCCAGTTTTCTTTGTCCCAAGCTTAAACCGTATGATGGCTGAGCTAACAGCCGATGAAAAGGGAGCAATTTCCCACCGCGGGAATGCAATTCGTAAGTTGAAGGAACAATTGCCAAATCTTATAAAATAAGAGGTGATATCCATGCAATTACTGGTCATGAGTGATACACATGGCGATAGTAATGTGATTGAAAAAGTTCGTAGCTTTTACCCAAACGTCGATGCTTTGATTCATTGTGGAGATAGTGAGCTTCCTTTCTCCCATAAAGCATTGGAGGGCATGAAGAAAGTAAGAGGAAATTGTGACATCGATAAAGCCTACCCTGATGAAGTAGTATTTGATTTAGAGGACGCTACAATCTTTGTCACACATGGTCATTTATTCAATGTTAAAACTTCAATCTTGTCATTATCATATCGTGCCAAAGAGGTAGACGCGCAAATTGCGTGCTTTGGTCACTCGCATATTCTTGGTGCTGAAATGATTAATGATGTGTTATTTTTAAATCCTGGGAGCTTATTAAAACCACGTGGTCGTAAAGAAAAAAGCTTTGCCCTTGTAGAGATTGAAGATACGTATTTTGAAGTAAATTTCTTAACGGATGATAATCACTTTATTTCCACTCACAAGTTTATGCGAAAATGATGTAACAAAAACGCTTAAGTTTTTAGAAACTCAAAGCGTTTTTGTTTTATATAAATGTAAAAAGACTGTATGGTAAAAATGGCTATGAATTGTTTTTGATTAAGGAGAAAAAATAAAGATAAACGTAACAAAGGAGAAAACATGGAAAATACAATTGGATGGAATTTTGATAATAGCTATGCCCGCCTCCCAAGCATTTTTTTTACATCACTCACTTTAAATCCCGTTCTCTCACCAAAATTGATCATGCTAAATGAACCAGTCGCAAAGTCGCTTGGATTAAACATCAATGCTCTGCAAAGCGAAGAAGCGACAGCAATATTTGCGGGTAACAATAGCCCAGCTGGTGGCACGCCCATTGCACAAGCTTACGCAGGGCATCAATTTGGTCATTTTAATATGCTAGGAGACGGAAGAGCACTGTTACTAGGTGAACAAATAACACCAAATCATGAACGGTTTGATATCGCGCTTAAAGGCTCAGGAAGAACCCCTTATTCCCGTGGTGGAGATGGCAGAGCATCACTTGGTCCAATGCTACGTGAATATATTATTAGTGAAGCCATGCATGCACTCAACATTCCAACCTCTCGAAGTTTAGCTGTCGTGACTACAGGTGAAACTATCATCCGCGAAACCGAACTTCCAGGTGCTATTTTAACTCGTATTGCAAGCAGTCATTTGCGAGTTGGAACTTTCCAATATGCAGCAAACTGGGGCACTGAGGAGGAGCTAAAAGCTTTGGCAGATTATGCTTTGGAACGTCATTTTCCAAATGCTAATGAAGCTCAAAATCGTTATCTATCTCTACTTCAGGAAGTCATTAAGAAACAGGCGTCTCTTATTGCAAAATGGCAGCTAATCGGTTTTATTCATGGTGTCATGAACACAGATAATATGACCATTAGTGGTGAGACGATTGATTATGGCCCTTGCGCTTTCATGGATGCTTATGATCCAGCGACAGTATTTAGCTCTATTGATCGACAAGGTCGTTATGCTTACGGTAACCAGCCTAATATCGGAGGGTGGAATTTAACACGACTTGCTGAATCATTATTGCCGTTAATCCATGAAGATCAGGAAGACGCCATAAACATAGCTCAAGAGGCACTACAACAATATCCTCAGTTGTATTATGCAAATTGGTTAGCAGGTATGCGAGCAAAGCTTGGGATGTTTAATGATGAAGAACAGGATACAGAACTAATTGAAGAGCTCCTAAAGTTAATGCAGCAATATCAGGCAGACTATACGAACACATTTATCGCATTAACCTTCGATAAATTTGATGAATCAACGTTATTTAGTACAAAAGAATTTAAAGAATGGCATAAAAAATGGCTTGCAAGACTAGAAAGACAACAGGAAACAAAAGACATGTCTCAACAATTAATGCGAGATCAAAATCCAGCCGTAATTCCACGAAATCACCGTGTAGAAGAAGCATTAGAGGCTGCTGTTGAGCATGGAGACTACAGTGTAATGGAGCGATTACTGAATGCCCTTGCTCATCCTTTTGCACATACTAAGAAGCAGCTGGACTATGCGACATTACCAACACCATCTAATCAACCATATCGAACTTTTTGCGGCACATAAGTTGAAAAGCATAAGGGCAAAGGAAACCTTTGTGAATGTTGAGGCGCTATAATCGAGGGTGATTTCCGTTCCAGGCTACTTGCTTTCCTATGGGCGAGCGTCGAGCGATTTCTCCACTTTTGTTGCTTTCGCACAGAAATCGTTTTGCCGAAGAGCCATACTTTAATATGACACTTTATTTCATTGACGTAATAGTTTTTCACTAACATGAAAGCGAAGGATATTTTCTTCGTTTTTTATTTTTATAAAAGTTGTCACTACACAAATTCCTGAGCATACGCTATGTATGAATATAAATGAAGGAGAATGTGTAAAGTGCATAAGTATTCAAAAGGTTGGTTCGTCAAGCAGCTTCGAGATCATGGTGTTTTGGTGCATCCACAATATAAAAGTCATTTAGGCAATTATAAAGAATCCGAATTGCGCAATTTATATTACCGATATGTTGAAAAGGATACATTAGATTCAGAACAAAAATAGTCATTTTCGTTTGAATAACTCCTTTGTAGGAAAGAATTTAACTACAGAGAGGAGTTATTTTATGTGGAGCAAACCGTGGATTATGACGCAAATATGGCAAGATGTGTTGTTTCTACATTGGCCAGTATCACCGAAGGAGTTAGAGCAGTATATCCCGCAAGAGTTGCAACTAGATCTCTATGAAAATAAGGCTTGGCTTAGTGTTGTCCTTTTTAAAGTAAAAGGACAACGATTGAAATTTCTACCACCATTGCCTGGGATAGATTCCTATTTCCAGCTTAATGTCCGTACATATGTTACATATAGCGGCATGAAAGGTATCTATTTCTTTAACTTAGATGTTACGAATCGTTTTATTGTACAAATAGCTACAAAGGGCAGTCTATTATATCGCCATTCAAAAATATCTTTAAAACAAAAAGGAAACAATTTTTCTTTTACAAGTTTATATCATGGAGCACTGGATGAAAGGTTGAAGATTTCATATCAACCGATTGCAAGTGAAATAATTAGTTCTCCCTTTGAAAAATGGTTAGTGGAACGCTATCATTCTTGGTCAAAATGGAAGAATGCCTTATCTCGTATAGATATAAGCCATATGCCATGGCAGCTGCAACGGGTCCACATTAACATTGCAAGCAACACACTAGCTCCATTTGTGAAGGAATCTATACAAGGTATTCAACCTATTGCTCATTATTCAAAGAGTAAAAAAGCTAGAATTTTTCCGCCAGTAGTGGAAACCAGATTCAAAAAATCTTAGTGAATCTGGTTTACTTTTGTTCATTGATCCTCCCTTAAATTTGTTTGAATCATATCATTCCATTCATCCGATGTTACGTCATAAAGAGATTTATGTTGAAATTTTCCCACATTATTAATTAAAATATGGATAGTACCAAAATGATCAATTGCTTTTTCCTTTAAAGAAACATTTTCTTGTTCTTACGTAACATCTATTTGAACAAAAAATGCAGATAGGCCCTTTCCTAGAAAATCCTATTCCTAATAGTTGACCTAATTTAATATTTACATCGTCAATTACAACAATGGCACTATTTCGTGCATACGCGATCACAATACCTTTGCCAATCACTTGTGATTAACAAAAATAGAGGTTGAGAAGGGACATAATGGGATACAGGAAATCATATAATATTAATTATGAGGCAAACCTTGCCTTCATAGTAAAATTCATGTTGACATTATGGTATAAAGAACATATAATAAATATTGTCTTAAATAACATCATGTCTCAGTAGCTCAGCCGGATAGAGCAACGGCCTTCTAAGCCGTCGGTCGGGGGTTCGAATCCCTCCTGGGACGTCATTATTGCGGTATAAACCGCGTCAAATCAACCTTCTAGCGTAGTTTTATAGCGGTCAATGAAGCGGTCTAACTGCGGAAATTGAAACGCCTTCTAACTAAACGTTAGGAGGTTTTTTTGCGTTGTCTAAAAAAAGAAACGGTTTAAATGTAGGTACGGATTTAAACGGAATATTCAGCGTGGAGGATAGCGAGAACCCGATCGTTGTTAATCCGAAGTCTGCGCTATCTATCGAAAAAGCGTTAGAAATTATCGTTAGACAGATGCGAGCGAGTGGATTGCGTGAGCGTACTGTTCACGATTATAAAACGTACGTAAACGATTTTGTTCGTAAGACAGATGTTGAATACTTGCTTGCTATAGGTGCTGACGCCATTTATGAATGGTTAGGGCAAATGAAAGTGAAGGATACGACAAAGCGCGTTCGTTTGAAGTGTTTCTGCGCGTTTCTTGGCAAGTGTTTTAATAATGGTTGGCTTAACGATATGTTTTGGAGAAATATCAATATTCGCGTGGACGAGCCTATTAAGGTTGGTGCGACGGAAGATGATGTATTTAATGTTCTGCGACAGCTTGACCTATCTAATTTTATTGAGTTGAGGGACGCTGCTGCGATATTAACAATGTATCAAACGGGTATCCGACTTGCGACATTATCTGCATTGGAAGAACGCCATGTGGATTTAGAGAATCGTTTACTCCGTATTGATGGCGCACTATTAAAGAATCGGAAAGTTATATTATTGCCGTTTGATATGCGGTTGCAGAAAATATTCGAAGTTTTGTTCAATCAGAATATGATCATTCGTGAAGAAAAGGGATTGGAGAATAAGTTCGTATTTCTAACGCAACAAGGTAAAGGTATCGTTAACGATGAGTCGCCTAAGTCTAATGCGATTGCTAAACGTTTGAATTATTATAAGCGGAAGTTTGGTATCGAGAATATAAATCCGCACGCACTTCGCAGAGGTTTTGCCAAAGATATCTATAAACGCAGTAACGGAGATTTAGCGCTAGTTTCAAAGGCATTAGGTCATAGTGACTTTGCTGTAACTGCTCGTTATCTGCATTTAGATCCAGAAGAAATAGCGGACAAGCTACGTGAATTTAGATAAAAGAAAAAGCCTAGCGCTCCAACGCTAGACTTTAACTTAACACGATTAACACTAATTGCCTGCCAGCGATAGTGTTCACTCACAACTTAATATGAGCGATGATATGCCTTCATTTTACCTCGAAAAATAGTAAAATGCAAAGGCTTGCTTTCCTATTGTCTTTTTTAGGAACGCTCACTGACGAGAAGCCGTTAAGCGTCATTAAAAAACACGTCAGGTTACGCCGAGCCAACGCAGTGAATTCGGCTATATCGCAGATACACGTTTCCCTGTTAACGTAGCGACGAATAGCGAGCACGGCTTTACGGTGCGGTAGGTTTACTGGCTCTTTACGGAGAGGGCAACTATGACCATGCGTTAATACGCGCATACAGGACAGTAATTGTATGAGGTCATAGCGGAAGAAATTCCGATACGAACAGGGCAACGAGTAACCTCAGACGTCACATGACGCTAGTTATTGCGTATTTACTTTATGTCGCTTACTACTTTATTACGTGGTTTGCGATATAAGGTAAATACGTTTCAGCCGATTTCCTAGAGCGAGCGCCATTCTGCTAGTTATTGGGTGCGATTGTCAAGTGTATAATAAATACAACACAATTTAAAATAAACCATATTGAAATTGTATTTCTCTGTTTATCTATATTTGCAAATGTTTTCTTTCGGTTCTTAAAACTAAATTATATCTCGAAATATCCGTATAATAGATATGGAAAACTATTATTAGTTACTAATATTGTATATAATTGTTAATGTTTATATTTAGTAAATGAAAAGGCGGGATTTACGTTGACAGGTTCTAATGGATTTAATATTGGTGATTTAGTAGGGCTTTCTGAACCATTAACAAAACTTATTGAAGTTGTTTCGTGTGGCTTAGGTAAAATTTATGAACCGACTAATATAAGAAGAACTGCAAAAGCAAAAGCTGATGAAATTAAACTTATTAGTGATGCTTTAGTACAAAACAATATGCTACCAACAAACTATTCAAATGGTGACATTTCGATTGATACCACTAACAGTGAAGAGTTGTTCAAACGAGCTGGAGAACGCATGATATATCAAGAAATTCTCAAACAACAGAATATTGATTCTGTCATTAATACTGCATTTGATGAATTAGAAAATACTGATGAAGTATCTGAAGATCCAGTTGATAAAGATTGGATTACGCGTTTTATGAACTCTATAGAAGATATTAGTAATGAATATATGCAAGAAATTTGGGGTAAATTATTAGCTGGTGAAATTAAACAACCAAATACATTTAGTTTAAGAACTCTTGAAAAGTTAAAAAATTTAACACAGCATGAAGCGGTATTATTCAAAAAAGTATCGGAAATAGCATTAATTGATGGAAATACTTCTCATATTTACAGAGGGGGTGACCTACTAGATAGTGTTGGAATAAATTACGATGATTTACTAGTTATGGAGGAGTGCGGTCTGATTACAACTGCAGAGCTAACATATTCGATTAATGTGAAGCCTAATTTTAAAATAACTCTGAGTAACGAAGAACGTTTTGCGTCATTTTATAATACATCGGAAAGCTCTAAAATTATTGAAATACCAGTTTATAAAATTACATATAGCGGTACGCAATTATTAAAAGTAATTCAATCTAACCCTGATAATGATTTCTTTATTTCATGTATAGGAGAACTAGGGATGAAGAATTCACAAGATTTCTCAATTAATATCTATCCAATTACCGGTCTATAAATACTCTATCAAACATTTATGACATGTAAAAAACTACATAGTAGTATTTGTTGGATCCATGCTATTATTCCTGAGCGGATTTTATATATTGAAATTTGTGAAAAAACGTTCGTAAGTAAACGGAGAAATACGGAATGCCTACTGCTCCGAAAAAGAATCCGAAGTAATAAGAAAGACGATAGCCGTTATTGGCCGTCGTCTTTTTTGTTGTCTACCCATTCTATACGCTTTCCAATTGCCACAGCTATTTGATGTGCCTCGTCATAGCGTAATGATCCACGACTCAATTTGTTCGATAAGTTTTGTACTGACGTCTTTTTATCCTCAGGTAAATCCTTATTTAATCTTTCAACAAGTTCAGTCATAGTAATACCAGTAGCTGCTAAATAGCTCTTAATTTCGTTTTTAATATTCATATAAAACACCCCTTTTTACTCTACAATAACACGTTTGTAAATATTTTTAAACCCTTTCGTGTAAAGTTATTGACTTATTAAACGAATTAGTTTAAATTTAAACCATAAAGAATAAAGAGGGGGCCTTTACAGATGAATCAAACAATTGAAAACGTAGCTTTAGACGAAAATACAGAGGTAGCGATAGTTACAACGCATTTAGAGGAGGATATTAAACTTGTTACATGTGAGTATAATCGTGAAGCCACGTTATTTATCGACGATGAAGATTATAGCTTAGATTACGAAGATGCTGCAGACATTTTAAAATGTACCAGCGGAGATATAAGAAGGAAGATGCTGAGAGGCTACTTACGATTACTAACAGCTAAAATTGCTTAATACGTAATATCAAGTAAATACAGGTATTGATACATGTAAATATACATTCATGAATACATGTACGACGCGTTGCAGAGCGAAATACCGGATTTCATACAGTAAATACATGTATGAAGTTTAAAACGCTCGACGTCGCGTGATTTCCAAATTGCTGAATCCTACTTGCGCCAACGAGTCGGATTTAGAAAGAGAGAAACCGAACGCCTATAGAAATTCAATTGCGACTGAATTAAGCATCCATCAAATTGTTACGCATTTAATATAAATACTCACTCGCGCCAACGGGTCGAGTCGTCCGTTTTGCTGCCAACATTACGGGCAATATACACGATAGAGTCAGCGCCAACTGGCTTTAGCAAATATACGAAAGATCATTGCGCCAACAGTGGTCGTTGAAAGCTAGGTGCGCCAACGCCTAGTTTTTCTTATTATTTTTCAACTGACTTTTTGCTTCATTCATAATGGTTGCAATTAGCTCATCCTTCGTTAATTTAAAATTATTTCCGCCATAATGAAACTCATCTATCATGTCACTTATGATGAACCATTCTTCAAGGTCTTCTGGGTAATCAATATCTCGAATCACCGTATTTATATCATAGACTATATCAACAGCGTTATTCTTATCTTGTAGTATTTTTTCAGATAAATGCAGAATGTAATATCTAGCACACTCTTCATATGAAGGTTCTTGCAACTCCAGCTCACTTAACGCTCTTCCAAAGTAATCCTCTACCTCAAAAATATTAAGAGGTTCTCTTAGGGAAGATAAGATATTTAAAGAAAACGATGAACAATTATTTTCCAACATACTGAAAGCCCAATTAATATAATCGACAGCCTTAACATTTTGATTTTGATATATTTTATAAAACAATAGTAAAGTATCCGTGTTACATCACCTCTAACGAATTTTTTATTTTATTATACCAAACAACAAAAATACCAATTAGGAATTTTAGTTAACAAGGCTTTTGAAACAATCTTTACTAATGAAGAGTGGAGCATAGTGCCTTCATTTCGCCTTTATAAACGCGGCTAGAAACGGTTTTAAATCGCAAGTCGACGTATTTATCATACGAAGGCTAGAACGCTTAAAACAAAGGAGAATTGAACGTTTAAGTCAGTAAGAATAAATTTTTTCGATAAGTTGTCCAAAAATAGGAGGTTGTAGTGTGCGTTATATAGTAGAAGAAAGTTTTTCGGGAAGAGTGCGACGTCGCACCATTTGACGATAGGGTGGCACGAATATTGCATATCGAAAGTGGCTTTACGTATAGAGCGAGTAAGGCTGAACGGCATTCTGGCGGTAATTAGGGGTATCAGAGTAGATACGCTTTAGCAGTACCAAACCGGATACACGAACTATACTACTTTCTTTTTAACTAAACTACTATCTTTAAAATATTACGTCATGTAAACGGTTATCAACACGGTAAACACCGACACCATACGTATTGACTATAAGAAGAACTATATCTAACGAGAACTAGCGTTTAAGAAGATAAAAGATATTACGAGTCTTTATGCTGACGCATAAATCCTCTATGTCGCTATCGCTCCATATCAATATATTATTGATGGTATCTAGCGATTGTAATAATATCAATGTAATAGATAGATGCGGAATTATTTTGCGTTCTTTGCAAAATGAGGACGCAAAGGTTTTAAATGGTTGTTCCAACCAAACGGAAACTTTACCGATACATATTATTTACCGTTGATGTTGGGCGCTATCCTTTCGTAATACTACTGATAAGATAGACAAGATGTTCATTCGATGTGACTCAACATACGATATATGCTCATTTTACAGCATTTTAACTACGTAAATAACTACATATTGTATTTTTAAGTTGGTGTCCAACGGGACGTAAAAGGCAGGTAATTCTACGATTTTGGGACGTAAAAGGCAGGTAATTTTTGAAGGGGTTGTGATTATGAAAATTCAAAAAGGACAAGTTATCGAGGAGCTAGCGTACGAAGCTAATCCTGGGGCAGGAGCAATAGAATTTATGAGCGAACTAATCGAGCAATATCTGGATGAGTACCACGACGAAGAAATGCTGATTCGTGACATTGAAGAAGATAAGCCAGAAATCTTTGCAGAAAAGCGAGTAAGACGCTGTTGTGCTTGTGGCCATTATTTCCGTGATAAGTCGCAGAATAATTCAGCGGTAACATGCTCCGATAATTGCCGCAGTAAAAAGAACGTGTACCTACGTAATATCAAGCGCCGTGAACAGAAACAAGCGGAGGGCACTTCTCATTTATCGCGTGATATGTATTTTAACGACGAGCATGGATTTTGGACCGATGAACAAGCGATGATACAGTCTGACCAACGACATATCGTAAATACGAGCGATTTTGAAAAGACAGTAGCTCGATCGCAGAGAAGGCAGCAAATCGGCGGTAAGAAACGAGTTACTTCGCAAAATATTGATGATATTCAATCGACTACTACCAGCCGTTCTCGCGAGTTTTGGGGTACGACTTGGGCTACGGCGTATGATGACAAGAAGTAATTTCATACTGCGGTCATACCGTCTAATAGTGGAATAGCGATTTTTTAGATGGTCGCAAAGATTAGTTAGGTTGAGTTTTTAGGTGGTTAATGGCTATACATTATAGGTAAATAGAACGATTTTATAGGGAGGCTGCACACAGCTACCATGTTTTGAGCCTTACCTTATAGAAGGTACTGAAAATTTTCAGCAACCGAATGGTCACTTTTAGCCGTTTAGTTGGCTATATAGGTGGGAAAGGCACTATAACACTCACCTTTTAGGCGTTTAGTTATCTATATATTATGAAGGGAAGTCTTCGTCACAAAATAGCGTAGTTGTTGGTTATACATTATAGGAGAGTATTTCCGCCCTTTTTGTATAAAACATTGGCATATACAATATGTAGGGAGTTTTAGCCATAATTTTATATAAAACGTATCTAGCTTAAGAGTACGGAGAATCACTAAACTCCGATACGAGACAGCAATCGTAAATTCAGAGAGTGTACACAATTCTAGTATTTTTTTATATAAATATGGCATGTTTTTAACTGTTTCATGGCTATACCTTATGAGGAAGTAAAAACTTTCATTCACTAATACACTATTTGTTGTTTTAGACACCTATACAAGGGAAGCCATATTTTATGCGATAAGTCATTATATAGTTTGAGGAAGTAAATAACTTAAATTCAAGCGGTCCATTCGGGCGGCTTTTTTTAATTGGCTTAATTTGTAGTTATTTTATTACTAACAAGGAGGTAATCGGAATGGCATTAACTGCAAATCAGATTAAGTATTATCGTGAAGCATTCGGCATCACACAAGGACAACTCGCTAAACGTATCGGAATCACGCCGGTTATGCTCGGCTTTATCGAACGTGGCGAGCGTACTCTACAATCAGTAGCAATACGGGCCGGAATGGCTTTACTTGAAGTGAGTCGCCAAGTCACGGCAGCAACCGAAGAAATTCAATCGCTAGCCGACGCTTTACAAAAATAAAACGGAATCAGAAAAGGAGAAGATATGACATGACAGCATTATCAGTAGGCAAACAATTAGTACAATTAAACCCAACGACACGACGTAAGGCTATCGCACAAAAACAAAACTATGTAGTAAAAGACGGCAAGCCTTACAGCTTAGAAACAGGAGAATACTTAGGTGATCTATTTACTCATGACTTAGTACCAAAAATGACAGAATCTAAATTCCGAGCTATTGAATCAATTCAGGCGTTAGGTTCCCACGAAGAAGAAAACGGAGGATTTGTATTCGCCTTCTTTCAGCAGTCACGAACAATAATTGAACGTTTCCCATCATTAAATAACGCTGACATCGCTCGATTAATGTATCTTGGAACATATATTGCATGGAACACCGGACGATTGCAATACGACAACGGCAAGGTAATCAATCGCGAAGGCTTTGAAAAGTTAACGGGGCTTAGTAGCAAACGTGCTCGCGAGTTATTCAGTCGTTATTGCCAGGAAGGTATCATTTCAGAGTCTGAAGGAGCGCTATACATGAATCCAAGGGCACTGAAAAAGTCCATAGCTTCTCACATTGCGAGGTATTCAACGATTAAATCGTTGAATGCCTCGCTTTTTTCATTTGGCACTGTGACTCTACTGTTGTTTTCCGAAGCATTCCACTCGCTTTCCGCGGGCGAGCGCCGAGCCCATAGCTGTCAACTTAAGAAAAATGTGTATTCCTTTTAAAAAGTTGGTA
>NZ_LIYL01000010.1:0-2905 GCF_001278875.1 Lysinibacillus sp. FJAT-14222
TTCAAATAGTAAAACAATTACTAAAGAAGATGCAGTGAAAATTTTAAACAATGCTAAAAAAGTGAAAAATAGTGTCAATAATGAAGGCGTGAAAGAAATTTCCGTCGAAGATTTTATGAAAAATCCAGGAAACGTTGGCTATGAACTTTCACCAGATGGCAATTACATTACTTATAACGCTGCGTGGGAAAACCGTAAAAACGTTTTCGTGAAAAAAATGAATGACGATAGCGAACCAGTACGTGTATCTAGTTCAACGGATCGTGATATTTTATTATCCTTCTGGAAAGATGATAATTTATTATATTTAAAGGATAAAGGTGGCGATGAAAACTACCACATTTATTCAACAACATTTAATGGTAATGAAGAAAAGGATTTAACACCTTATCCGGATGTAACAGTTGGGGTATTAAGTAATTTAAAGGGCGTTAAAGACGAAATCCTTATTATGATGAATAAAGACGATGCAAAAGTCTTTGATGTCTACAAGCTTAACCTAAAGACAGGTGAAACTACACATGTTGCGAAAAACCCAGGTAACATTACTAGCTGGATTGCAGACCGTGATGGAAATGTACGTATGGCGGTTGCTTCAGATGGTGTAGTTGGCACGGTTCTATATCGAGATTCAGAGAAGGATGAATTCAAACCATTTATTGAAATAGAAGAAGGAGATCAAGTAGCGCCACTTGGTTTCACTAAAGACAATAAACATATTTTGGCGAAATCTAATAAAGGAAGAGACAAAGTAGAAATAGTTAAATATGATTTAGAAGGTAAGGAAGAAGTAATTATGTCCAACCCAGAAGTGGATGTATCAGGTGTATTATACAGTCCTGAGAAAGATAAATTATTATACGGTGCATATATAACAGATAAAGTACACTATCAATTCTTTGACAAGGACTTTGAAAAACTATTCCGTAAAATTCAAAACAAATTAGGTGTTCAAGAAAGTGAAGTAGGCATTAATGATTACAATAAAGAAATGACAAAATTCATTGTTAGCGTTTCTAGTGACACTGTTTACGGAAAATTTTACTACTACGATTCAACAACAGACGAATTGACAGAAATGGAAACGTTAAGCCCTTGGTTAAAACCAGAGGAGCTTGCAGAAATGCATCCAATATCGTATAAGAGTCGAGATGGCTTAACGATTAACGGTTATTTAACTTTACCGAAAAATAAAGAAGCTAAAAATCTGCCACTTATCGTCAACCCACACGGTGGTCCATGGTTCCGCGATTCGTGGGGCTTTAACCCTGAAGTACAATTATTAGCAAATCGTGGTTATGCAGTACTACAAATGAATTTCCGTTCTTCAGCTGGATACGGTAAAAAATTCCTTGAAGCTGGTAATAAGCAATGGGGTCTAAAAATTCAAGATGATATTACAGATGGTGTACACTGGGCAATCGATCAAGGTATTGCTGACCCTAAACGCATCGGAATTTACGGTGCATCATTTGGAGGTTATGCAACTTTAGCAGGTATCACTTACACACCAGACCTATATGCAGCAGCAGTTGATTATGTAGGTGTATCAAATATCTTTACGTTATTAAATACAATTCCTCCATATTGGGAAACAGTGCGCAATATGTGGTATAAGCGTGTAGGCGATCCAGAGAAGGATAAGGAGCTATTAACAGCCGTTTCACCTGTCTTCCATGTGGATAAAATTAAAACACCACTATTTGTAGCTCAAGGTGCAAATGATCCACGTGTAAATAAAGCTGAATCTGATCAAATCGTTGAAGCATTACGTGCAAGAGGCGTTGATGTGGAATACATGGTGAAGGATAATGAAGGCCACGGTTTCCTTAATGAAGAAAATAGCATTGAATTCTACAATACAATGCTAAAATTCTTAGATAGCCATCTAAAAAAATAATACAAAAAAACTGTGCAGGGAATTATCTTGCACAGTTTTTTCTAGTTGCAAAGGAAACTATAGATTTTTAAGTTGTGGGTAACCAAGGGCATAGTTTTCGTCTAGGCTAAAGCGCTACATCCTCAAGGTTGCTTCGATCCCTCAGGCAAAAGTGGTGGAGGTTTACTTTTGCTTCGGGCGCTTTAGCGCATTTGTTCTAAAATAGTTGCTTATACATTGAAAACGTTTTAGTAACAACGGTTGTCCAAATACAACAATAGATTATCAAAGCATGTTCTAAAATAAACAAATATTGATTTTGTTAATTTTAAAATTAATGCTATATTTTGAGTGTTAAAGGAGAAGATGGAAGTGAAACATCTGATGATCACAAAGATGAAGTCGTGACATCGCATTTTGCATTAAGTAAAAATGAAATAAAATATGGATATTGAATACACAGATCATGGAAATCTAAAACAACATCCAAAAGTACCTCATAGACATGACTGAAATGGTAATACAAGAGGTCCAGGATATCTCTTGTACTTGATCGCTTTTATCTTTTTAATTATTCAACCCAATAATTTACAAATATACTGAAGTTAGTATAATTTCATTGTGTTGACAAATTATGTATCGCAGATTGATATAAGGAGGAATCATTTTGAAAAAGAGGATTTTATCAGCATCATTAGCAGTTATTTTAACGACATCTGCTGTTATTCCTGTATCAATGCAGGAAGTACGTGCTGCTAATGAAACTAGTAGTCAATTAGAAGTAATAAAGAAACGTTTATCTGCAAAGGATTTTCTAGATTTAACTGTTACAGCTCTAACATTCCAACATGGATCAGAGACAATGCGTCAACAAATCATTGATACGTGGGTAAAAGGCGAAGAATTAAAAAATTTAAGTGCGAGAATTAAACGTGATGAAGCAGCACGCATTTTAGTAAGAGCTTTAAATAAAGAGGAAAAAGAAAAAACACTTGCTGAGTATCAAGAAAAAGCCAATAAGCTTGG